>PLUZ01000091.1 GCA_003162995.1 Methylocapsa sp.
TGGAGTAATTCGCAAGATTTGTAGTGAAACCACAAAATATTCGGCAACCGACACCCAATCCATCGCCACCGAAGCGGGCGGTGCATGTCAATTGTTGCCGCCGGGGCCCACCTTCACATCTCCATCAGGTCCAAACCCGAATTCCCGCGGACCGTTTCCCCTCCGTCCGCTTCTCAGCTAAATTGCTCGCGTGAGCGCACCGCCCAAGATCCCGATCCGGATGACCATCGCGGAGTTCTTCGTCTGGAACCCGCCAGGCCCCTACCTCTGGCAGNNAGGCAGCTCGTCGATGGCGAGCCGCAACAAATGGCTATGGTAAACCGGACGCACGGCTCGTTGCTGTCAGAGATTGGAAGCCTCGTCGCCAATCATCTCGACAAGCGCTCCAGTCCCTGCTGCGTCATCACCATGCCCGGCATCATCCCTCGCCTTCTGTTGGAAATAAACATCCGCGTCGCCGACCTCGCGGCCACCTGCACCAGCTATGAGACTGAGGAAAGCGCCCTCACGGACCAAGTTCTGGTGATGGAGATTCTCTCTCCGAACAATCAAGCCGTAACTTGGCCCAATGTCAGGACCTACACCACGATCCCTAGCGTTCGGGAAATCCTTGTCCTCAAGACGGTCTCGATCGGCGCCGAGCTTCTGCGCCGCAATGTGGACGGCTTCTGGCCGAGCCCGCCACTTTCCATCGACGCCGNNTGTTCCTGGCCAAGCCAGCCTCTGTCGATCGAGACCGGCGACCTGACGTTCGAAAGCATCGGCTTCAGCATTCCTCTCGCCGCCGCCTATCGGACGACGCGGCTGGCGCCGGAGAAATAGTAAAACCCCCTTAAAACGCACCTCCGCGATTCGTGGAATGCGGTGCCATGTCTCTGGCAAAGACGGCAGGATGGCGAAGCGCGCCAAGGCGCCNNTGTGAGCCGAGCAGATCAATCTCGCGCGGCTGGATTTGACCGATGAGCCAGGTGAGCGTTGAGGCGCAGGCAAACCGCACCCCGGACCATTTGCAAACAGGCTTTGGCTGACAGAAAACATGGTCTTCGCGTGCAGCTGCGTTGAAGGCTTGCACGGCCCAATGATAAGATGCTTCAGCAATGTGTCATTGCGACAAACGGCGAGTCGCCGAGACCGAGGGGAATCAGAAATGGCGCGCCAGCCGGCGTTGAATGAAGAGGCGCTCGTCAAGCTCGGCTCCGAAAAGCTCGCAAGGTTGGTGATCGACGAGGCGAGGCGCAATGCCGCGTTCCGGAAGCTTGTCGCCGCCGCTCTCGCCGGGACCAAGGGGCCGGCGGCGGTCGCCGCGCTGATCGACAAACGCCTTGCAGGACTCGACCGCGCCAAGGCTTTCGTCGACTGGGAAAAAGCAAAGGCGTTTGCCGCGGACCTCGCAGCCACTTTGGCGACGATCACCGGCGAAATGGCGGCGGCGGATCCCGACGCCGCAATCGACCGGCTCGCGCGGTATCTCTCGACCGCTGATCGGGTCTTTGAGCGCATCGACGATTCAAATGGTCGCCTGCAAGACATCTATCATGAGGCGGCCACCGCTCTACCCGATCTTGTTGGACGGCTCGAGGAAACCGGCAAGGCTTCGATCCCGGACCGGCTTTTCGCTCTGACCATTTCCGACGACTACGGCTTCTTTTCCACTATCGTGCCCGAGCTCGCCGCACATTTGCCGGCGCATGCCGTCGATCATTGGGACGCGCGCCTTACTGAGGTGGAGCAATCCATTGGCCCGGTCAAGGAGGCGGACAGGAACTGGAAAAAGAGCGCGCAGTTAGACAGAATCATTCGCCTGCGCCAGGCAATCGCGGACTGCCGGAAGGACGTCGACGCTTTCATCGCATTGGAGAATCGCCGACCGAACGCGCGCTGCGACACTTTGCCGATAGCGGTCCGATTGTGTGACGCTGGTCGTAATAGTGAAGCGCTCGACTGGATTCGAAAGCAGGGCCGTCCAGGCCTGAAGGTGATGACCCACGAGGATTTGGCCGATGGCTCGCTTCCGCGCGATTTCGCCGATCTCGCTCGCACCCGCCTAGAAATCCGGATTTTGGAGGCGATGGACGATCGTCCGGCGGCGCAAGATCTAAGGTGGAAAGCCTTTGAGACAACACTCGATATCGGCATGCTGCGCGACCATGTCGCCCATTTGCCTGATTTCGCAGAATTTGATGCGCTAGATAAAGCTTTCGCTCATGCGAACGGCTTTGAGCAGAAATATCGCGCACTGGCGTTCTTTCTCGGTTGGCCGCGCCTCGATCTCGCGGCGAAGCTCGTCGTCAAGTGGCGCGCGGAATGGGAGGGTCGATATTACGCACCGCTCTTGGCGGCGGCGGAAGCATTGGAGCCGAATCATCCGGCAGCGGCTGCAATTTTATTCCGCGCCCTTCTCGACGATATCCTCGATCGCGCTCGATCTCCCGCCTATGGCCATGCGGCTCGGTATCTTGCAAAACTCGATGCGCTCGCGGCGTATGAAGGTGCCGCAGATTCGATGAATGCGCATCAGATCTATCGAACTGAGCTGGCGAAAAAGCACGGACGGAAAAGCGGCTTTTGGAGTCTCGTCAAGGCGCGCAAGTGAAACAAGGCGGACTTTGGCTAAACACAGGATCCATGGCCGCTTCCGGCGCTGTGGTGCCATTCGGGGCATCAGATCGAACGTCTGTTCCTGGCGCGACGGCGACATGCGGACGAATTGGTCAAATAAGAGTGGTGACGCCTGCTGCGGAGCGAGAGGCTGTCGCGCATCTTCGAATCAGCCTTCCAGATGAGCGTGTCAGAGCCACCAATTGCCATCAGTCGCGACGCGGGCGGCGCAGCGTGAACGTATCGAACAACGCGAGCTCACCGTCAGTTCCGAGTACGTCGTAATATTCGACCTTGATCGTCGTGAAACTGTCGGGTCCCGTGCCGGGATCGACGGTGAATGCCGCAAAGCCGTAGGCATTTGCCGCGTTTCGAACCGCGGACCAGGGCGCGTACTCTTTGACGTAAATCGGGGCCCGCTTGCCCGTTGCAGGGTCGGGCGCGCCGACAGCTGTGATCACCCGGCATGCCGGCGGATTGAAGAACAATTCGTTGGACGGAGCAGACGTGCCGCCGCCGCCGATCACCATATGCACAGTGCCCTCGGTGGTGTCGATGACATTAGTTTCGGTCGCAACAGGAATCGGCGTCAAGGTCGAATTGTCTTCATGCCCGTGGATCGGATGCGAGCGCTCGTAATGATGCTCATGGCCGCAGACCACAAGATCGACATTGTATTTGTCGAACAGTGGGACCCATTCTTCACGGATGCCGAGATCCGCGCCATTGAACTTGTCGGCGGTCGAAATGGCGACCTGATGCATGCACACCACGACCCAATCGATGTCGCGATTGTTCCGGGAGGCCTCCAGTTCCTTTTCCAGCCAGGCTTTCTGGGCGCCGGCCGAATAGCCTCGGACATAGGAGTTCCCGCCGTCCTGGTAGACGACGTCGTCGTTGGCGATGCTGATCACCCGTACCGAACCAGCGGTAAAGGCATACCAAAGGCCGCGCGTCACATCAGTTTGGCCTTCGGCTTCCGGCACCGAGAAATAGGTTTGATAGGCCTCGAAGCCGATAGGGCTGTTCCCGTGCTCGTTCTCATGGTTGCCCACCGAGGGCATCCAGGGACGGTTGCGCGCACTGCGGGTATTGTTTTCCCAAAAATCCCACCAAGCCCGCACCCGATTTTCGGCAATATTGGCGTAGCAAAGGTCGCCGTTGAACAGGTGAAATAATGGCCGAAGATGTTCGACGCCGAGCGTCGTACCGCTGGCTGCCGGCGATCCCAGATTGTCGTTGACAAACACCACAGCTGGGAGGCTCACACCTACTGGAGGGTCAAATTTCTTGCCCACGGTCGGCGTGCCTTGATCGCCAAAGCTCGTGAACGTGAAGGACGCGCGCCCACGCGGAGAGGTGTGGAACGTGCCGAACTCCGGGGCGGCGCCATCGTGCATCGCGCCGTACATGTAAACGGAGTTCGGCTCAAGTTGCGTTAGCTTCGCGTGATGGGCGTAGACGGCCTGCTTCATTTTTGCGTCGGTATAGCTTGTCGGCTGCGCATCGACCGTTTTCTCGAATTTGCCATCGAGGCGCCCCAGCACGACCTTCGGGTTGTTAACGGGGCGCAGGGTGTGCCAGGACACGGTTACCTCAGTCGAAGCGTCCGCGCCGAACTGCAAATGAAGCCCCGAGACCGGAGGATTGCCGGTCGCGGTTGATGTCTGGGCCGTCGTTGGCGCAGTTTGCGCCTCGGACGTTCCCATGAGGGAAGCCACGATCGCCGCGCCAGATCCCAAGCCCGCGGCGGCAAGCAACTTGCGGCGGCTGAACTCAAGATTTATTCTCGTATTTTGCTCGGTCATTCTGGACATAAGTTGCGGCTGGAGGACGGGTGTATGTAGAAGGCGGCCGCGATTGGAGCGCTTTGGTCTCCACGCCAGCTTATGGCGAGGTCGAGTTATCCGGATCGTTTACCGCTACGCAAGCTTGCCGTGCTTTTCAATCAATACAGAAGCAGAGCAACCCAGGCAATGTGACGATCGAGCCTGGCCGCCCATACCCAATTCTTGGCAAAAGNNGCCTGAGGCGAGGTGGGTAAGCGTTTCATGTGGACGAATTGACGAGGCAAACGCCAGAGTCTCTCTAATTTCGAGCTGCTCCCTGTCCCAAAAACTCTGACGAAGGTCACCGGCACGAAAGGAAGCTTTCAGATTTTCCCGTCCGAAAGCAGCCCAACCTCGCCGTTCCAAGGCTAGGTTCCGGTTATTAAAGCAGCCATTCCCGAAGTTGGGGTGCCGACTGCA
>PLUZ01000069.1 GCA_003162995.1 Methylocapsa sp.
GTGTGTTTGCATCACCCTTTCGTTCGAGGGCTGGCCGACGGCACCCTCGACCCCGAAGCCTTCCGGCGCTACGTAGCCCAGGACGCGTTCTTCCTCAACGCGTTCGCTCGGGCCTACGCACTCGCTGCCGCCCGCAGCCAGGACGGGGAGACGCTCATCTCGCTCTGCGAACTGTTGAATGGGGTCTTGCGGGAACTTCAGCTACACGCCGGTTACGCGAAAGAGCTCAAGATTGAACTGGCTCGCGTGCAACCGTATCGGGCGGTAGCAGCCTATACGGACTTCTTGCTTGCGATCGCCTGGCAGCGCGGGGCGGGCGAGACGATCGCGGCCATGACCCCTTGCGTGCGACTCTACGGCTATCTGGGCACCGAACTGGCGAAGACCATGGGAGCAGGTAATCCGTACCAACAATGGATCGCCACTTACAGTGGTGCCGATTTCCAGGCCCTCGTCACTCGAGTTGAATCGTTGCTGGACTCGATAGCGGAAGACACCTTGGCGGTCAGGGATGCCTACGAGTACGCCATGGGGTGCGAACTGAATTTTTTCTCCGCCATGTTGGAGCCCACAGCATGACGCCGATTGCCTTGACCATCGCCGGGTCGGATCCGTCGGGTGGTGCCGGCATTCAAGCCGACCTGAAGACCTTTCACCAGCGGAACGTATACGGCATGAGTGTCTTGACCCTGCTGACCGTGCAGAATACCCGCAGCGTGGACGCGGTGGAACCATTGGCACCGGGCTTCGTCCTCGCCCAACTGGATTCCGTGTTGGAGGACATCCCACCGCACGCGGCAAAAACTGGCGCGCTCGGTACCCGCGAAATCATCGAGGCGATTGCTCGGCGCGCGGCCCACTTTTCTTTTCCTCTGGTAGTGGACCCCGTGATGATCAGCAAGCATGGGGCCCACCTGCTCCCTGAAGAAGCCCAGAAGACTCTGGTCCGAGAGTTGTTGCCTCATGCTACCCTGCTGACGCCCAACCTCTACGAAGCGAGCATGCTGTCCGGCCAGCAAATCAAAGACCCCTCGTCGATGGAAAGCGCCGCCAAGGACATCGCCAAGTTGGGGCTCAGAGCGGTACTGATCAAAGGCGGTCATCTCAGCGGAGAGGCCACTGACCTGTTGTATGCAGATGGGCTATTTCACTGGTTCTCCGCTCCCCGCATCGAGACCACACACACCCATGGCACGGGATGTACGTATTCGGCCGCTATTACTGCGGAACTGGCCAAGGGGGTTGGCCTGGTGGCAGCGATCGAAACGGCGAAGAGATACATCACGCGGGCTATCGAAACCAACCCTGGTCTGGGCCGCGGTGTTGGACCGGTCAATCACAACGCCCAGGTCTGATGCAGGCCGCGGCATGAAGCGCGCGCAGTCCGAAGGAAAGGAACTCATTTTCCGTGCAGACCCCGACTCGCACGCTTGGTGATCCACGAGGTGTTTTTTGAAGGAGATTAGACATGGAGACCACTAACCTGCACCATAGCGACCCTCACGCTCCGGGCGCATTGCCCCAGCCGACGGCCGGCAGCGAGAAGCTGCCGGGGATCCGTCATATCGTCGCCGTCGGCAGCGGCAAGGGTGGCGTCGGAAAATCCACGCTGTGCGTCAATCTGGCGCTCGCGCTGCAGCAGCTCGGGGGGCGCGTCGGGCTGGTAGACGCCGATATTCTTGGCCCCAGCATCCCCGGCATGCTCGGCATACCAACCGGTCAGCCGCCGGCGCAAACCCCGGAAGGCAGGATGATCCCGGCGGAGCGGCACGGTCTGAAGGTGGTGTCGATGGGCATGCTCACCGGAGACGACAACCCGGCCGTCTTGCGCGGGCCGATGGTGGGCAAATACCTGAAGATGTTCGTCGGCGGTGTGCAATGGGGACTGCTGGACTACTTGCTCCTCGACCTCCCGCCCGGGACTGGTGACACCCAGTTGACTTTGGCGCAGAGCATGCCGCTGTCCGGCGTGGTGATCGTGACGACGCCACAGGACGTGAGCCTCAAGATCGCCCGCCGCGGCTTGCGGATGTTCGAGAAGGTGCAGGTCCCGATTCTCGGGATCGTCGAGAACATGCGCACCTTCACTTGCCCCCACTGCGGGCAGACCACGGATATCTTCCGTCGCGGCGGCGGCGAACGGATGTGCCGGGAGCTCGGCGTCTCGTTCCTGGGCGCCTTGCCCCTCGATGCCGATGTCGTCACCTGCGGTGACGAGGGTCGTCCCATCGTGGTGGACCAGCCAAAGTCGGTCAGCTCGCAGGTGTACGCCTCCATCGCCGCAGCGCTGGCAGAGCAACTCCACGCGGCGGTCACGGTGCTGAAGCCCTTTGTGTGGAAGTGGGACAGCAACGAGGGGGCGCCGGCCTGGATGGACGGCGCGGTCCGGCCTGCTGGATCGCGCAATACCCCCATTGGTCTGCGCCGCCGCGATCCGCGTACCTTGTCCATGCTCTGGGAGGACGGTCATCGCGATGACTTCGACGTCCGCGACCTGCGCTTGGCGTGTCATTGCGCCCTCTGCATCGATGAGATGAGCGGACGCAAGCTGCTCGATCCCAAGACGGTGCGGGCTGATGTGAGCCCGCGCAAGATCGTGAGCGTAGGCAACTACGCGATCGGGTTCGATTGGAACGACGGCCATAACAGCGGGATCCATTCGTTTAAGGACCTGCGCGCCTTAGGCGCGCGCGCTGCGGAGAGGAGCATCGAAGATGTCTGACGCCCAGTCTGTGGATCTGCCGCTTGTGGTTCTGACGATCGGCATCCGCGCGGAACTTTCGCTCGCCGACCCCGACACGTGCAAGTTCACGGTGAGCCGCAGCTTACATCCCGGCGGCCCGTTCTTCTTCGGCAACAAGGAACGGGCTGCCGGGTCGCCGCTCGGCGAGCGGCTGTTCGCTCTCCCCGGTGTGGCCAACGTGCTCATCGCCGAGTGCGTGGTGACCATCGGCAAGGAGCCGAGCGCCTCGTGGTCCGGACTGAAATCGGCCATCGGGACGGCCATCCGGACGCAGCTGCTCACCGGAGTGCCCGCGATCCTGAAGATGGCTGTTGACGCCAGTACGCAAGAAAGGTCCGACGCCGAGCTTCAGGCGGCCGTTCAGGAACTCCTGGACAGGGAAGTCAATCGTTCCATCGCTAACCACGGCGGGAAGATTTCGATCGTGGACGTCCGCCAGGGGAAGCTTTTCATCACCATGAGCGGCGGCTGCCAGGGATGCGCGTCCTCTCAGATAACCTTGAGACAGGGATTCGAAGTCATGGTGAAAAGGGTCGCCCCGGAAATCGTGGAAATCGTGGATGCGACGGACCACGCAGCGGGGAAGCAGCCGTTCTATCAGCGCGCTGGGTAGATGTCAGGAAGACACATGCCAATTCGACTGTCCCGGGAAACCTCCCCTTATCTTCGGCAGCACGCCGAAAACCCCGTTGATTGGTATCCAAGGGGAGGAGAAGCGTTTCGCCGAGCCCGAGAAGAGGACAAGCGACGTACGGCCCGGCCTCGCCAAGCATGTGGCGCCACTGGGATGGGAGCATATCGGGCTCACTGGCGACTACGTCTGGAGCAGCGTCGATCAGCCGGCAGGCGGCTCATTCCGGCCGCTGCGACGCCGAGACTCAATGCTCGCGGCCTGAGTTGCCTATTCGTTCACGCGAGCCGGACAATTCATGCACTTTCGTGTCTTCACCCCCATTACCTTGCCGAGCAGCTTGAACTAGACTATAATTTAATCGACAGGGTGCCGCATTGTTGCTATTATAGTCTAGTCAATTGACTAGACCGTTTCAGGTGGCGGCATGAAAGAAATCGGAGCCTTCGAGGCGAAAAGCAAATTTGGGCAGCTGCTCGACTGGGTCGAGGCCGGTGACGAGATTGTCATCACGCGGCGCGGCAAGATCGTCGCGCGTCTCGTGCCTCCTGCGGCGGCGGTCGATCATGGGGCAGGGATCGCGGCGGCGGCGCGCATTCGGGCGCGGCGGCGCGGGGTCACACTGGGCGGCCTTGCAATCAAAGACCTCGTGAGCGCGGGGCGTCTGTGAGTCTGGTTCTCGACGCATCCTTGACGATGACTTGGTATTTTGAGGACGAGGCCACGCCCGCGACAGAAGAAGTGCTCGACACGGTCGCGGAATCCGGTGCGGTCGTGCCACCTTGAGACCGTCTCAAAGTTGGGG
>PLUZ01000378.1 GCA_003162995.1 Methylocapsa sp.
CACGCCATCTTTTTGTAAGAGCGAAATATTGCGTTGGGTGGCCGGATGCAGCCACATCCGCAGATTCATCGCGGGCGCGGCGAGGATTTTTTTGTCGGTGGCGAGCAGGAGGGTCGAAGCGAGATCGCCCGCCAGGCCATGTGCCATTTTGGCGAGGAGATCCGCCGTGGCAGGCGCGACAACGAGGAGATCCGCGTCGCGGGAGAGTTCGATATGGCCCATGCCGGAATCATCGGTCGGCGCGAAAAGATCGTCGTACACTCGATTGCCGGTCAGGCTTTCAACCGAGAGCTTTGTGACGAATCGCTGCGCAGCCTCCGTCATGGCCACGCGGACGAAGATGCCCCGCTCGCGCAGGCGGCGGATCAGTTCGAGCACCTTATAAGCCGCGATGCCCCCGCCGATGATCAGGAGAAGGCGACTTTTCACACTCGCGGTCATGACGCCCGGACCTTGCGCATTTTGAAAGTAGTGCCTGCGGTTTGCCCCGCGCAGAAGGACTTTACTCCTTAAGCGTTAGAAAAGGCGAGGATTTCGGTTTACCCGATCCTCTACCTCATTGCCGGACCGGGGTATCATTTCCGGAGGCGCATTTTCAAGCGAAGCGAGGAATTACCGCTGGACTGCGCGAGTGGCGCCATCCCCGCGCGGCAAATCTGCGCCGCATCTTAGCTCCCCTCCACTCCTTTCGCGGCGGCGTCGAGGAGGTCGGCGATTTTGGCAATCTGCTCGGCACTGAGCGGGCCTTGTGAAAGCCGCAGCCGCAGGGCGAGCTTCAGATTTTCCATCGCGCGCAGGATTTGCGGGGCTGGGCCGCCGCCATGCCGCGCGTTGATCTCCGCGATGCGGCCGAAAATCGCTTCAATCAGACCGCGGTTGCGTTCCAGCACTGTCTCGCCTTCCGGCGTGATCGCATAGAGTTTTCGGGGTCCATCCGTCGATTCGACACGAATGAGCCCTTGCTCTTCGAGCAGCGTCAAGGCTGGATAGACGATGCCGGGGCTCGGTGCATAAGCGCCTCCCAGACGGTCCTCGATGGCCTTGATGATCTCATAGCCATGCGATGGCTTTTCGCTGATCAGTTTCAGGATAACCAGGCGGACATCGCCCTGGTCGAACATCCGCCGGCGATGTCCGAAGAGACCGAAATGCCGGTGCATCCGGCCGCCGCCGCCGGCCGCCCCTTCGCCTTGCGCGCAAGACTGTGAATAGCGGTGAAAATGCATGAGAAACTCCTTATCGGTTATCTTAGATATATCTAAGTTAGATATATCACGATATACTCACCGCAAGTCCCCCAAGAAATTATTTTTTGCGCCAAACCGGCCCGCGAAGAGGTTCCGCAAGGCAGAAAAAACCCTGTGTCCAAATTCCGCCAAAGAAAGTCCGTGACCGTGACATATCTGTCATATCGCGGGTCATATTTATCCTTTACAAAATGAGAATCCCGCTAACCCATTTTCAATTTGGTCCCATCATGTTTTTTCTCACCCGCCGCAAGATGATCGCCGGAGTTTCCGCTTCCGCCGCCGCTTCCGTCGCTGGATGCGTGAGCTCCGACCCCAATGCTAGCGTCAATGCTGCCGCGATGGCGCCTTCGCCGCCGCCTTCGCACCCCGCCGTCATGGCGGATACCGTCGAGCCGCAATACGGTACGGTCTATGGGCAAATCAAAGACGGTGAGTTCACAGTCGCCGCCGTCCAATTGTCGCAGGTCAATTCGGCGTTTCTCCGCACGAACGTCGCCTACGCGACCAAGGAATCGCCAGGCACGATCGTGGTCGATCCCGCCAATCACTATCTCTACCATGTGGAAGATGGTGGCCGGGCAACCCGTTACGGTGTCGGGGTCGGGCGCGAAGGTTTCGTCTGGTATGGCGACGCGACGATCAAGAGCAAGCAGGAATGGCCGGACTGGTATCCGCCCAAGGAAATGGTGGACCGCCGACCGGACCTCAAGAAATCAATGGTTGCGCTGCAAAGCGGGGAGGGCATGCACGGCGGCCCCGCCAATCCGCTCGGCGCCCGCGCCATGTATCTTTGGCAAGGGAACCACGATACATATTTTCGCATCCATGGCACCAATGAGCCCTGGACGATTGGTTCGAGCCAATCCTCCGGCTGCATTCGCATGATCAACCAGGATGCGATGGATCTCTATCAGAAGACGCCGGTCGGCACCCGGGTTGTGGTGCTCCAGTCTCCGGGAGCGCAGCCGGCCAAGGTTGCGCACGTCTGAGGCTTGCGTGCCAAAGGTCCCGTTATCTTTGGCAGCCTCCGCAATAAAATGTGGCGCGGCCCGATTGGGTGATGCGCCGCACTTTGCCTCCGCATCGCGTGCAAGGCTCGTTGTCACGGCCATAGACGCGAAAACTGTGCTGGAAATAGCCGAGCGCGCCATCGGTTTGCCGATGGTCGCGTAACGATGATCCGCCCGCCGCCACCGCCTCGTTGAGGACCTCGCGAATGACGCGCGCAAGAAGCGTTGCGCGTTTGTTTGGGCCGCCATCCTTGCGCGCAAGGCTTGCGGCGGGGCGCCGGGGCGATAGTCCCGCCCGGTGCAAAGCCTCGCAGACATAAATATTGCCGAGCCCCGCAATCAAGGTCTGATCGAGAAGCACGGATTTGAGCGGCGCCGTCCGCACCGCGAACAGCCTAGCTAGTGCAGCGCCATCAAGTTCCTCGCCGAGCGGTTCAATTCCGATGTTTTTGAACAGCGGATGTGCGGCGAATTCCGGACGTGGAATCAACTGCATGAAACCGAAACGGCGTGGATCGTTGTAAACGATGCGGGTGCCGTTCGAGAGTTCGAAGGCGACATGATCATGCGCGGAATTTTTTGGCCTGGCGCCAAGCAACGGCGCGCCACGCATGAAGCCCCCGGCCTTCTCAATGCGAAAAGATCCCGACATGCCGAGATGCATGACGAGGAGCTCCGTGCCGTCGAGATCGGCGATAAGATATTTGGCGCGGCGCCGGAGCCCCTCGACGCGGCGGCCGGTGAGGCGCTCAGTGAAACGCTCCGGAAACGGAAAACGTAGATCCGGCCGCCGCAGGTCGATGGCGGCAAGCCGCTCCCCGACCATGGCAGGTTCGAGCCCGCGGCGGACCGTTTCGACTTCGGGCAGTTCCGGCAACTTAGGGCATCCTTCTTTTGGCTATGCCAATTGCGGCCCAATTGCCTTTCCGGTCAAACGAAATAGAAGAAACCCACAGCCGCATCGCCGGTGTCGGTGCGCAATGGCACGAAATGAATGTCTGTTGCAATGCAAAATCATACTCCAGCGCAGGGTGAAGCCCGGGCTCTATCCAGACAGGCTCGCCCTTATGTGCTCAGGAGGCTCTCATGTTCACACGACGTAATGGATTGAAATGCACTTTGGCGCTCGCCGCCACGGCGGCGGCTGCAAGGCCTGGCTTATTCTCGCCCGCACATGCGGCGGCCGAGCCTGTGTTCAAGGTTCCGCCGCTCGGCTATGGGTTTGACGCGCTCGAGCCCTATGTCGATACGGCGACCATGACGATCCACCATGATCGCCATCATGGCGCCTATGTCGCGGCCTTGAACGGGCTCGTCGAAAAATATCCAGGCCTCGCCACCACAGCGCCAGTCGCACTTCTCACCGATCTCGCGACCGTGCCGGAAGCGGTGCGCGGGCCCGTGCGCAACAATCTCGGCGGCCACTGGAACCACTCCTTCTTTTGGGAGCTAATGACGCCGGGCGGCGCGAAGGAACCAAGCGGAGAGCTGAAAACCGCGATCGACTCCGCCTTCGGCTCACCCGCCAAGCTTATCGAGAAAGTCAACGCGGCCGGACTCGGGCACTTCGGCTCCGGCTGGGCATGGCTCATTGTCGATAAGCTTGGCAAGCTCGATATCGTTTCGACGCCCAACCAGGATACCCCGCTCGAACAGGGTGCTCAACGGGTGGTGCTGGGCGTCGATGTGTGGGAACATGCCTATTATCTGAAATATCAGAATAAGCGCGCCGATTATCTTGCGGCGTGGTGGAACACGGTCAATTGGGACAGGGCGGCGGCGAATTTCGCCAAGGCGCCTGTCTGACCGTCTGGCGGGTCATGGTGGTTGAAATTTTCGCTTATGCCGGTGCGGTCTGGTGGAGTGTGGCGGCAGCGCTTTTTTGCGTAACCCTCGGTTGCGGCCTGGCGCAGCCTTGGGTGCGGCGCCGGCGCGCCACGCGAAAGGACCGCCCGCCCATTTCGGCGATCCTCCCCATAAAACTGCTCGACCCTGGTTTTGAGACTGCGCAAGCCTCGATGTTCGCGCAAGATTATTCCACCTATGAGGTGTTGATCGCCGCCGCCGAGCAAGCCTCGCCCGCACTCGACGCGGCCCATCGGATCGCCGCCACTCACCCCTTTNNCGACGCGGCTCATCGGATCGCCGCCGCTCACCCCAAGATTGCGTGCCGTTTTCTGCACTCGGCAAGTGTGGCGGCGGTGAGCCCAAAACTCAATACGCTTACCGCGCCACTGGAAGCTGCGAGCTATGATTTGGTCTTCACCAAGGATTCGAACATCACGCTCGATCCCGGCACGATGGCGGCCTTCGTGCAAAATTTCACGCAAGACGTCGGCCTCGTCGTTGGGGTGCCAGTCGCGGTGCGGCCGGAAAATTTGGCCGGCCGCATCGAAGCTTATTTGATCAATGGCCATGCGCGGCTTTTGCTCGCGGCCTCGGTGCTCGGCCTTGGCTTTGGCGTCGGCAAGACCATGCTCTTTCGCAGGTCCGATCTCGCCCGCGCGGGCGGCATCGAAGCTTTAAGCAATACGCTTTCCGAGGATACCGCGATTGCGATGGAACTCGCCCGGCAAGGCTTGAAAACCGTCTTTTCCCATCGCACCATCGCTCAAGAAACCGGCGCGCGAAGTTTTGCGGAAATCTATAACCGGCAACTCCGCTGGAGCGTGATCAGACGAAAAAACGAGCGCTTCACTTTTCCTCTGGAGCCGCTGGCGAGTCCGCTTCCGGCGGCCTTCGCGGGGGCGCTTGCTGCTCCCCTCTTGGCGTGGCCGGCCTGGCTCGGCTTCTCTTCGACATTGCTTTTATGGTTCTGCGCCGAGACTGTTTTTGCGTTCGCCAAGGGCTGGGAGGTGTCGGCCTGGTCGCCGCTGGCGTTTCTCGGCCGTGAAATCCTGGCGCTCACGGCGTGGCTGCGTGCCTTCACCACCCATGATGTCGTCTGGGCAAAAACCCGTTTCGACGCGCGCAAGGGGGCACTCGATGAGACGCGAGGGTAGCCCAAGGCTTAAAATTTAGTGTTATTTAAGCGCCGCTGCCGCCGCGCTCGGTGCGGACAAACGCCGTCCCGAACACATAATCCCACCACGGCACGCTGACCCCGAAGCCGAGCGTCGGATCGCGGAAATGATGCAGCATATGGAGTCGCCGGAGCGTCAGGCCAAGGCGCGACTTGGGCTCTCCATGATGCACATAATAATGCACCATGTCGTAGCAGAGATAGCCGATGATAAATCCCATCAGGACCGGATAGCCGAGGGGCAGGCCGAAGAGAAGCCGCACGACACCATAGGCGATTAGCATGATCGGTCCGCTCAGCAGCGCCGGCATGACGAGACGCAACGGATCGTTGGGATGAATGTGATGCACGCCATGAATCAGAAAATGGATCCTGGCTCCGAACCGGCCGGGAAATTCATAATGGAACAGGAACCGGTGCCCAAAATATTCGATCAAGGTCCAAATGAAATAGCCAAGCGCCGTCGCGCCAGCGGCGGCCCAGGGATCGAAGGCTTTAAGACTTAAAACGGCAAGCAGGAAAACCACGGGCACATACAGAAATAATGGCGTGGACCAATGGACCCGCGACAATTTGTCGAGTAAGGGATTTTCGAAAATCCGCGGCGAGGCGCATAAGTGCGCAGCCTCTTGCGAAGCGCCGTGCCCAGTGTCGTTGCCCGGTGGCATCATTTTTGCGTTGCCTTGCCTGTCCTGCGGCCCAAACCGTGGCTCTTTATGAATCACGTGGGAAACCCGACAATTCGTGACGGATTGAAACCAAGGGTCTCCTGCATGAGACGGACTGGCCCCGGCGTCAAGCCAAGCCATCGCGGCGAAAGGCCACGGCGTTGAATAAATTTGCCCGGCGATATAGTGTTGTCAAATCGGGCAATCGATGAATCGGCTGGCCGTCCACAAGTTTGGCCAATGCCGCGCGGGGGCCGAAGGGGCGGAATTTCGGAATACTCGGGATGCTAATGCCATGACAGAGGTTTCGCAGGACAATTTTGCGACAGGCGCACCACCCGTAAAGCAGCGGATGCGGGGTCTTTTGGAGACTTATGGGCTCCGGGCGACCCGTCAGCGTCTGGGCCTCGCAAAGCTTCTTTTAAGCAAAGGCAACCGGCATGTCACTGCCGATACTTTGGCTGCCGAAGCAAATTCCTTACAAATGCGGGCTTCTCTCGCGACAGTCTATAATGTTCTCAATCTTTTTGCCCAAGTNNTCCCTCGAAGGCATGCAATTCGCCGCCAATGTGACGCCGCCGGAAGGCTATGAAATCGTCAAGGTGGATGTCGTCTTCCGCCTGCGCCCCAAGAAGGGCACAGACGCTTAAGCCGATAAACTAAGGCGAGGGCGGGGCGTCCGGATAGCGCTCGGGCGCGGAATAATTGGCGGGGACCGGACCGGTCAGCGTGCCAAGAAAAGCGGTGATCGCCTCTACGTCTTTCCCGGGAATGTCGGCGCCGAGCTGCGTCTTGCCCATAATTTCGACGGCGCGCTTGAGATCGGCGACTGAACCGTCGTGGAAATAGGGCGCGGTCCCGGCGACATTGCGCAGGCTCGGGACCTTAAAGACATAAAGATCGGCGTCGCTTTTCGTCACGTCCGCGCGGCCTTTGTCGGGGTCTTTCGAGCCCGTCTCTTTCCAGTAATCGACAACGACGCCAAATTTCTGGAACGCATTGCCGCCGATCCCGGCGCCATCGTGGCAAGCGGCGCAGCCGGAATCGNNGTCAGCAGCGTGCGCTCGTAAGCGGCGATGGCGGCGGCCCAATTCTTCGGAGTGATGGGGTCCTTGTCTTCGGGAAAAGCCTTGGCGAAGGCCGGCCCATAAGCCGGAATGGCCTTGAGCTTCCCCATTGGCGCCGCGTAATCAGGATTGCCGAAGGTGGCAGGTCCCAGCAGCGACTTCTCCGCCTGCTCTTCAAGCGACTCGCGGTCGCCGCGCCAATGTTGCTTGA
>PLUZ01000285.1 GCA_003162995.1 Methylocapsa sp.
GTGGGAGCTTCTGAACGGTGGGGCCGTTACCTATTACGCGGCGCGGATTTTTCTTACCAATCGTTCCATCGCTACGGAAGCCGGGATGATCGCGCCGCGTACGCTCGGCTTCACCATCAGCCGATGGATTTACGGTGGCATGCATGAAGATCTCGACATCACCAACAACAGCATGAAACCGATAAAATTCCAGCTTGAGATCGCTATCCGCTGCGATTTCGCAGATCTATTCGAGGTGAAATCAGGCAACATTGTACGCCGTGGACGGATCACGACGGAGTGGTCGCAGGCACACCAACAGCTTCGCACAATCTATCGCAACCGCGACTTTAGCAGGGCCATTATAATCTCCGCGCATGGTTTTCCTAAAGAGGCCGTGTACGCGAACGGTCGTCTTAGCTTCGAGGTCGCGCTCGAACCTGGGGAAGCCTGGCATACGTGCCTTCTTTATAGCTTGAAGGATAATTACAAGGACACGGGGGCGCCACGCAGCTGCGTCGAACACCATTCTAACTCCGACCACGCAGAAACCTTGGTGGATTGGCTGCGAACGGTGGCAAAAATTCAAACGAGCAATGAAGAATTCTATCGGCTTTTTCGTCGCGCACTAGAGGACATGGCGGCGCTCCGCCTGCCGATTCAGGGCACGGATCATCGCGTCTTTTTGCCTGCTGCCGGGCTTCCGTGGTTCATTGCGCCATTCGGACGCGACAGTTTGATCGTTTCGCTTCAAAATATTTTGATCTATCCGGAATTCGCACGTGGCTCATTGGACATCCTCGGCTCTCTTCAGGCAAAGGAAGACGATCCCTACCGAGACGCTGAGCCAGGCAAGATATTCCACGAATTGCGCTACGGTGAGCTAGCCCATTTCAAACTGATCCCGCACACCCCCTATTATGGCACAGCGGATGCCACGCCGCTTTATTTGATCACCGTGCACGCGGCTTGGCGCGCGACTGGTGATCACACTTTGCTGGAGCGGCATCGTGAGACTGTCGAGGGTTGCCTATCTTGGATCGATCAGTATGGAGACCGCGATGGAGATGGCTTTCAAGAATACCAGACGCGGTCTCCGGTGGGTTATGAAAACATGGGTTGGAAGGATTCGGGCGACTGCGTCGTCTACCCGGACGGATCCTTGGTGAAGGGACCGAAGGCACTCTGCGAGCTTCAGGGTTATGTTTATAGTGCATGGATCCGCATGGCCGAGGTATTTGATGCGCTCGGCGATGGCGTGCGCGCAGAGGAGCTGCGTGCAAAGGCGGCCGTCCTGTTTGAACGGTTCAATGCGGCATTTTGGGATGACGAACTCGGCTTTTATGCTTACGCGCTCGACGGCGACAAAAAGAAGGTCCTTACTATAGCATCGAATGCCGGCCATTGTCTTTGGTCTGGCATCGTGCCTCGGGAGCGAGCCAAGATTGTTGTCGAACGCCTGATGGCACCGGATATGTGGACGGGATGGGGCATCCGCACGCTCTCGGCAAGCAATCCGGCATACAATCCCTACAATTATCAGACTGGGTCGGTGTGGCCGCACGACAATGGAATCATCGCAATGGGGTTTAAACTCTATGGCTTCGGGGCGGAAGCGGGGCGGATCGCGCATGACATCAGCATCGGAGCCAGTCATTTTTTGCTGAACCAGTTGCCCGAACTCTACACCGCCTTTCCACGCGACGAGACAACATTTCCGGTGCAATATATCGGCGCGAATGTACCGCAAGCCTGGGCGGCCGGATCTATCTTCATGCTGACGCAGGCCATGCTGGGGTTCCTGCCCGACGCGCCACGGAATAAACTCTATGTCGATCCGTTGCTGCCGAACTGGTTGCCGGACATCACGATTAGCGATCTTCGCCTAGGCCGGCACAAATTCGATATCCGCTTCTGGCGCGAGGGTGAGCGAACCGAGTTCGAGGTGCTTAACGGCGAATCAAGTTTTGTGGAACGTTGTGAGATGGGAACCAAAGCTGCACAGCTAAAGGACCCTGCGGATCCGATTTAGGTCGCGATCGAACAGCAGCAAACAATAAAAAAGGGGATGCTGAGCGAATGGCACATAACGTCGACCACACCGGACAAGCAAATCCTCTGACCATTGCCATCGACGTCGGCGGCAGTCATCTTAAGGCCGCTGTTCTCGATGCATCAGGAAAGCCGTCTACGGCTCCGCTAAGGGTCAAAACGCCGAAGCCGGCAACTCCGGACGCCGTCGTTGCGGCGCTGAGTAGCCTCTCACAACGGCTCGGCAAGTTTGATCGCGTATCGATAGGCTTCCCGGGCGTGGTGCACGGGGATTTTGTTTTGACGGCGCCCAACCTCGGCACCAAAGAGTGGCACGGTTTTGGGCTTGGCGCGGTAATGGCAAAGCATCTGGGTAAACCAGTTCGCATGCTCAATGACGCCAGTATCCAAGGCCTCGGGGTCATCACCGGACGGGGTCTCGAATGCGTTTTGACATTGGGCACGGGAATGGGCGTTGCCTTATTCCGGGACGGCGAGATAGCACCGCATTTGGAGCTCAGTCAGCATCCCATCCGCAAGCATAAGACCTATGACGAATACGTGGGCAAGGTAGCTCTTGAGGCCGTAGGGCGGCGGCGCTGGAACAAGCGCGTCCACAAGATTATCAGTATCCTAGAAACCGTTATAATCTATGACATGCTTTACATCGGGGGAGGGAATGCAGGGCTGATCGAGCCTCCATTGCCTGCCAAGGTAAAGATTGTTTCCAATATTGCTGGAATCACGGGAGGCGTGCGACTCTGGGATGTGCGGATGGACCACGCGTTTGACGAGAAGCTCCACGGTTTTGCCGAATCGCTAGTTTAAATTGGTTTCATCACTTTCCCTCGGGCTCTTTCCTATTGACAGGAACAGCTCTCTGGCACGTTAGAGCGGTCTCCGAACGAAATGAATCGAGTGGGGATGGGGGATTCCCGAATCGCTACTAATATCCCAATGAAAC
>PLUZ01000374.1 GCA_003162995.1 Methylocapsa sp.
TCGGCTTCTTGCTGCTGTTCGTTGGGCTCGCGGTCGCGGTGCCGGTCCTGGCTCATTCGAGTTGGCATCTCTACCGGAAGGTCGTGGAACCGGCCGCACCTCTGACGCGCCAAGCCGTGGAGTGAGAAGTCCACTCTAACGCAGGGCTCCAATCGGTCGGCCCCCACCAAGGCCGTCCATCCGGAGTGAGATTAAAGTGATGGAGGGGGAACCACCCAACCAGGAAGACAGACGGCGCGCCGCACGCCAAGGGCAGATGGCCGTCGCTCTGCAATTGCGGTAATGTCCTGTCGGCAAGAAGCGGAAGGGGGTCGATATGCGACCGATGCATGTTTCTAGTGGGGCTGTGGTGCAAAGTTGCCTCCTCGAGGCAAAATCCTACAATCGGGTATTGAAATATCAACGGTTTACGACCCTCTACTCTCCCATTTTAGGCAAATTGCACCAGAGCCACTAAAAAATCCTCATTAGTTGCTTCCCACCCCTGCTCCGCTCAACCGAGAAAACATTTTTGTTACTTTGAGCGGTTCAGGGAACGCCTCGAGGGAAAAAGTTCGAAAGCAATGCGAAAACTCACCGTCACTCTCGCCTTTATTCTTCTCGCCCTAGCCGCTTTGGCGCTGGTGCCGGAGACTGCCCTGGCGCCGTATGCAGACGTGGCTCATGCCGTCTTGCCGAAGGCGATTGCGGCGGCCGCTTTTCTGCTTCTCCTCGCCATAATCGCAGATCGTCCGAGGGCCGAACCTGCCCGAATCGCCGCCGAAGCGGTCAACCTCGCCGCTCCGGTGCCAACGGCGAATCAAGCCGATGCCGAGGTCGTCAATTTTCTCGCCATTCTTCAGGAAAAGGGCCGCTTGGTCGACTTCCTGATGGACGACATCACGAGCTACAGCGATGCACAGGTCGGTGCCGCCGGACGCGTTCTGCATGAGGGATGCAAGGCCGTCCTCCTGGAGCATTTCGGGATACGCCCGATGCGCGAAGAGGGCGAAGGGGCGAAAGTCACCATCCCGCCCGGATATGCTCCGGACGATTACCGTCTGGTCGGCAAGATCAGCGGCGAGGCGCCGTTTATAGGAACGCTCGTCCATCACGGATGGCGGGCGGAATGGGTGAAACTGCCGCGCCTCATAGGGATTAGCGCCGACCGACCGCCAGCAATTGCTCCCGCCGAGGTCGAACTTGGATGATCGCCAGCTGATCCGCCCGCGCAATTATCCCGGTCCTCATAATCATCTTCAGCGGCAACAAAGTGGCGCTTTTCCATGGACCATCGGTTCAGTCTTGGCATCGACCTCGGCACAAGCAACAGCGCGATCGCATTATCGGAGGTCGACAGCGAGCAGACGGACATCATCGAACTTACCCAGGTCTTAGGCCCCAACCGGATCGGTGAAAAACCGACGCTGCCGTCCGCCCTTTATATCCCGCATCCCGACGAATTTCCTGAAGGCACATTCCCTTTGCCATGGCAGACTGCGGGGGGTGGCGGCGCGATCATTGGCCATTTCGCGCGCGATCATGGCGCGCTGGTTCCAGATCGCCTGATCACATCGGCAAAGTCATGGCTGTCGAACCCGCACATCGATCCCCGGCAGCGAATTCTTCCTTGGAACTCTGAGATCAAGGAACAGAAACTGTCCGCTTTCGACTGCTCGCGCTTCTATCTTGAGCATATCAGGGAAAGTTTCTGCTATGCGATGCGGAGCCGCGGCGTAGATATGGCCCTGCCGGACCTGCAGGTAGTGCTGACCGTCCCAGCCTCCTTCGACGACATTGCGAGAAATCTGACCGCAGAGGCTGCGGAAGCCGCCGGTTTCGGCAAGGTGATTTTGCTGGAAGAGCCCCTGGCGGCGTTCTATGCATGGACTGCGCAGGCAGGAAAAGAATGGCGCGCTCAGATTCGCCCAGGCGACATCGTCCTGGTCTGCGACATCGGCGGCGGGACGGCCGACTTCAGCCTGATCGCCATCTCAGCGAATGAAGGCGTCCTCGACCTCAACCGCATCAGCGTCGGCGAGCATATCCTGCTCGGTGGCGACAATATGGATCTGGCGCTCGCCTATACGCTCCGCACCAAGTTGGAGGCGGACGGCAAGTCGATCGGCGAAATGCAGTTTCTGGCGCTGACGCATGCCGCCGGCAACGCCAAGGTGGCGATGTTCGAAAACGAAGCTATGGCCGAGTTCCCAATTGCCGTGCCGTCGCGCGGGTCGAGCCTGCTCGGCGGAACCGTCTCGACGAAACTCGACCGGCAAACGCTCGAACAGGTCATCCTCGAAGGCTTCTTCGCCAGGACCGGGATCGCGGATCTGCCGCAGAAGGCGCGGCGGGCGGGCTTGCAGGAATTCGGGCTGCCTTACGCGACCGATCCCGTCATCAGCAAACATCTCGCCCGCTTTCTCACGCGCAGCCTCGAGAATGTGCAGGCGAGTGAGACGCTGCGCTCCCTGGTCGGCGCCGAGGCCCGTTCGAAGCCGTTTCTGGCGCCCACCGCAGTCCTGTTCAACGGCGGCGTCTTCAAGGCCGCTCCGATCCGGCGGCACCTGCTTGATCTGTTGGCGGCCTGGAATCAGGGCCAGTCCGTTCGCGAGCTCGCCGGATACCAGCCGGATTTGGCGGTGGCCAAGGGGGCGTCGTTCTTCGGACGCAATCGCATCACGGGAAAAGGAATCCGCATCAAGGCCGGCGCGTCCCGTTCCTATTATATCGGGCTCGAGACGTCGATGCCGGCGGTGCCCGGCTTCAATCCGCCCCTGAAAGCGTTGTGCGTCGTTCCACAGGGGATGGAGGAAGGCTCCGAGGTCCTGATTGAAGGACGCGACCTCGCTCTCGTCACCGGGCAACCGGCGGAATTCAGGTTCTTTTCATCGGAGGTGAGAAGCGGCGACGCGCCAGGGCAGATCATACCCGACGCCGAACGTGACCTGCTGGAAATCAGCCTTCTCGAAGTCGATCTGGCGGCGGTCGAGGACATTCCGGCGGGACAGCCGGTCCCCGTGCAGATCAACGCCGTGGTCACGGAGCTCGGCAATCTCGAACTCTGGATGAAACACACCAAATCGGATCGCCGCTGGAAGGTCGAATTCCAGGTCCGGACCGAATAGCCGGAAAGCGCGCCGCCTGAGCAGCGAGCCGCCCATATTCCAGCAGAGCTCGGCATGGAATGCTGATGGCGCAACCCAAATTCAGTATCGGTATCGATCTTGGCACAAGCAACTCCGTGTTGGCGTTTTCTCCGCTCTCGGGCGAGGGCGGCTCGGAAGTTCTTGCTATCCCGCAGTGGGATACGTCGTCGACGGTGACGGAGTCTACGACGGTTCCATCTTTCCTTTATCTGCCGGATGAGGCGATCGCCGCGCAGATTCGGGGCCACGGCCCCGGGTCCGGCGCGTGGGTCGTGGGCAGGCTGGCGCAACGCAAGGCCAGCGAAACGCCGGGGCGCGTCGCCCAGTCCGCGAAGTCCTGGCTGTGTCATCACGCCGCCGACCGCTCGGCCCCATTCCTGCCATGGGGATCAGATGCGCTGGCGCAGCAGGACAAAATCTCTCCCGTTGACGCGTCGGCGCTTATTCTCGCTCATCTTCGCGCAGCATGGAACGCCCGGTTCGCAGGGCAAGGCTCCGACTTCGCATTCGACGCCCAGGACATTACGATCACCGTTCCCGCCTCCTTTGACGCGGCCGCGCAGCGGCTGACGCTCGCCGCCGCGCAGCAAGCCGGCTTCCCCGATAATGTATGTCTGCTCGAGGAGCCGCAGGCGGCGTTCTACTGGTGGCTGGAGCACCAGGCTGGCCGCAGCGATCCGTGGAGCGCACTGCCAAATCCGCAAACCGCCGCGCGCCATGTTTTGGTGATCGACGTCGGGGGCGGGACTTCGGATTTCAGCCTGTTCGAACTGAGTCGACATGGGGGCAGTCGTGATCCCGGGATCAAGCGGGTCGCCGTCAGTGACCACATCCTGCTCGGGGGCGATAATATCGATCTCGCGATCGCGCATATGCTGGAACCACGCCTCGCGACGGGGGAGGGCGGACTTTCCGTTGGGCAGTGGGATCATCTGGTCGCCCGGTGCCGGTCTCTTAAGGAAAGGGTGCTGGGTTGCGATGCCGCGCCGGATGAGGTCTTCACAGTTTCGATTCCCGGGCGTGGCTCAAGTCTGTTCGCCGGCTCGCTGTCGGCGCAGGTGACGCGCGCGGAGCTAGAAGCGCTGCTCCTCGACGGCTTCTTCCCCGACTGCAGGTCGACCGATCGGCCAAGGCGGGCGCCTGGCGCGATCAAGGAATGGGGCCTCCCCTATGCCTTCGACGGCGCGATCACCCGGCATCTCGCCGCGTTTCTTCGCGGCCGTCCCAGCGTCGATTTCGTGCTCTTCAACGGCGGCTCACTGCATCCCCCGCGCTTGCGCGGCAAGCTGCGCGAGCAGATCGGGAAATGGCAAGAGGGGCGTCTGCCGGAAGTGCTGGAGAACGCGGAGCTCGATCTCGCGGTCGCGCACGGCGCGGCCTATTCCGGCCGGCTGCGGCAGCTACAAGCCGGCCGCATCGAGGCGGGCGCCGCGCGTGCGATCTTTCTCGAAGCGCACAGGAAGGCGCCGAAGGGCGGCGGCGAGGCGGCAAGACGCTCGCTCGTCTGCATCCTTCCGCACGGCGCCGCGCCCGAACAGACGTCTGAATTTGCGGACCTCGATCTGCACCTTCGCATCAACAAACTGGTGCGTTTCCAGATCTATACGTCGACCCGCCACGACGAGAGAAAAGCCGGCGACGTCCTCGAACTGGTCCCGGAAGAGTTCCACGCCCTGCCGCCGCTCGAGACGGTCACGACGGTCGCCCAGCCGGCGAGAGGCAAACTGGCCTCCACGATTCCTGTCGCGTTGAACGCCCGGGTGAATGAATTGGGCCTGCTGCAGGTGTCATGCCGCAGTCTTGCCCCGAACATCCCGCAGTCCTGGCCGCTCGAATTCAACCTGCGCCCGCATGAGCGCGATCTTGCCGCGCCGGCTCAAGAGCCCACATCGCAGACCCAGGCGGAACCCACTGTCGCGCCGGTTGCACTCGCTGGCGCCAGGCGACGGATCTGCGCCGCATTCACGCAATCTTCCGGCAAGGGAGAGAAGCTAACGGCGCCGCGGCTCTTCCAGGGCCTGGAGCAGATTCTGGGCCGGTCCAAGGGCGATTGGAATGCGATCCTCCTCCGCGATCTCTGGACCAGCCTGGAGGCGAGCCAGACCGGCCGCGCGCTTTCAGTCGAGCATGAGGAGACCTGGCTGATCCTCGCCGGTTTCTTGCTACGGCCCGGCTTCGGTGTGGCGATGGATGAGGGCCGGATCGACGGCCTATGGCGCATTCGCGGCGACGGGCTGCGCTTTCCCGGCAAGCGCACCAAGCTTCAGGAATACATCCTGTGGAGACGGGTGGCCGGCGGCCTCTCACGGGAAAGGCAGGAAATCCTGCTCGTGGCAGAAAAAGACAAAATCGGCCAGCCGAAAAGCGTCTCCCCCGAACTGATCCGCATGGCCGGATCTTTCGAACGGATCGGCCACGAACTCAAGGCGGAGCTGATCGGGCGCTTCATAGAAACGGTCGTGGAGCTCGCGTCTCAGCAAAAGCACTGTGCGCCGTATCTTGCCGCGCTCGGATTGCTTCTTAACCGGACGCCATTTTACGCCGGCCCGGAAAGCGTCGTGCCGCCGACGCTCGTGGAAAGGGCGTACGAGGCATTTCGCCCGTTTGATTGGAACGACCCGGAATTCGTGGAGGCGCAGGTGCTGTTCCTGCGCGCCGCTCGCGCTGTTAACGACCGGCGTCTGGATCTATCTAAATCACTGCGCAATCAAATCGCCGACAAGTTGGAGAAGTGCAAAATCGCGCCGGTCAAGGCCGGCCGCCTCAGAAATGTCGTGCCGGTCGAGCGCGCAGAACGACTCAGTTTGTACGGAGAGGCCGTGCCGCCCGGGCTGATCCTCGGCGAAGACTGAATTTATTATCACAGAGCGGCCTAGCCCACGTTATGCCTCGGTAGGGATCGGACGCCCCCAAGACGGAGAACGGCGGTCCCTGGACGGACGGCTCTATCCAGGATTGCGATCGGTTGCCCATTTCGATCGAACCTGACCGCCCTGTCCGGGCAATAATTGATCACAAACCCATTAGGTTTGCCAAACGCGGGGACCCCTTCCGGAAGGCGATCGAGCCCCTGCCTGTCCGAGACGAGCACGCGCGGCATCGTCTCCGGCTGCAGCGCGCGCACCGTGTGTCAAGCGTCGCGAAGAGCTTGTCCGCAACCAGCACCTCGCTGCCCGTGAGCGCACGAATGAGCGACGACTTCCCTGCGTTCGTGTACCCGACCAGCGCGACCCGGAGCTGATCGCGACGCGCCGACCGACGCTGGTCGTTGTCTCGCTGGATATCCTCCAGCTGCTCTTTCAGCTCCGCGAGGCCATCGCGGATCTTGCGGCGATCGTTGGCGCGGATGAGTTGGCGACGTTCCTCCGTAACCATGCCGATGGGATCGCATCGGCTGGGAATCCACTCCGAATGGGCCTTGCCGACGCCTACCGGTACGCCACGCAGGTCATGGTTGCGAACATGATGGCGCGCGACGCGGCCGAAGGCATCGGCGCCTTCATCGAGAAGCGCACTCCGCACTGGGAAGATAGGTAATGCGGCATTGTCACATTGACCAAGAATAAGCGATTTTCGAGCGGATTTGGCGCGGCACAAAGGCTTAAAACCATTCGATAAGCACTAAAGGAAGCAAAAATCCGAATATCATCGGCTTCTTGCTTCGAGGCACTCACCGCCGCGACGAACCTCAGCCCCGCCAAATTCAGGCGAAAGTCGCGCGCACAGCGCCCGGTGAGGTGAAAACCTGCCCAGTTGAATGGATTTCAGAGCCACCATTCAGCGCGGCGCCCGCGCCCAGGCTTTCTAAGTCTGAACCGATCGCACCGACGGTCGGCTCGCCTCATGCGAGTACCGCTTTCAATTGCGTCCCCACTCAAATAACTTCGCGGTGGTGCTTGTGAGCGAGTTCACAGCGCTCTGCACCAGCCCCAAAGGCCCACCATTGGTTGCCGGGCTTGGCTGGGTCGTCGGTGTTTCGGCCTTGGGATCGGCGATCGGTGCCGGCTCGGTGTTAAGTGGGTTCACAGGCGTCGCCTTGGCCTTGTTCGCAATCTGACGAGGCTGGCCATTACTGCCCGGATGTTTTGCAGCGGCAGGTTTTAGCGGCTTCACCATGCGTCCCACCGCTTTTGGCGTCGGATGCTTGGCTGCCGCTGGGGATTGCGGCGCCGGAAGCAGCGCTCCATTGATATTTGCTTGCGGGGGCGTGTCGTTAGACTCGACGGGCGTGCTGAGTGGCTCTGCCGGGGTTTGCGCCTGCGCGGGCGCAACCGGCGCGGCGGCGGCCCCATTATCGATTTGGGCGTGGGATTCGACGGGCAGCGTTTTTTCCTCCGCCTGCGGCAAGTCGAAGATTCGTTTGGTGCCATTGTAGAGGGCCATGGGCGATGGTTCTGGTGGCTCGCTGAGAATAGCGGTGTCCTGAGCGGGAACATCCGCACTGCTCATGGCTTCCGTCTGTGGCTTGTCTGATCCGTTATCAGCTTTGATCGATGCGATGTCGAGTGGACCTGACAGCCGGCTGTTAAGGCCAAGACTCACGGCTACGCCTGCCGTTCCCGCGAGGACGATCGCCCCTATGACATAACGTCGGCGCCGTGATTTGATTTGCCCATCGGCGACGCCGGCGTGGCGGGAAGCCACCTGGTTGTCCTGATAAAGTCTACCTTCCGATCCGAGGTCCACGCTAGGAAAAGCATTTGCCATGTCGGTTTCTGGAACCGTCGCCGTGGCTTGTTCTCGCAGCGCGCCCAGCAACCCAGCTTCGATCGCTGCGAAATCGCCGCTGAGGAGGGGCGCTCGCGCGGCTGGCCTTTTGTACTCGACCGTTGACCTCTCGGCGGCCCGCAGAATCGTTGCCTCTGGCTGCTTTGTGCCCAGCAACCCGGCCTCGACCGCAGCGAAATCGCCGCCGACTAGGTGCACTTGCGCATCAGCCCGCTTCCACTCGCCCGTTTCCCCTATATCCGGCCGTGCCATTGCTGAAAGCTGGGTTTTTGGTTCTAAATCGGTCTTATGTGGCTCGTCTTTGTCACCGATGATGCGGAGAAGTTCGGCGAGCGGGTCACCGTCCCTTTGATCGGTGGAGCATGGCCGGCCCAGGCGCCTTTCAAATTCGTCCAAATCGATCATCGGGCGCCGTTTCGTAATAACATCG
>PLUZ01000170.1 GCA_003162995.1 Methylocapsa sp.
CATATCGTCTGCTACCGACATGACGTAACCTGGAGAATTGCGAGACGCGAACATATCGTGTATAAAAAAGCAACTCTGGCGGTGATGTTAGATAAGGCCATCCGGTGCCACCCAGCCCGCGACTCGTTAGTCCCGAACAGCGCGACGATGACGCAGGCATATCCTTGCGCCCCTTGGCCCTTGCGGATTTCACCGGTCAGGAAGCCGCGCGGAAAAATCTGAAGGTTTTTATCGAGGCCGCGAAAACGCGGCGTGAGGCGCTCGATCATGTGCTCCTCGTCGGGCCGCCGGGGCTCGGCAAGACAACGCTTGCCAAGATCGTCGCCCGCGAACTCGGCGCAACCTTCCACTCGACCTCCGGGCCGGTCATCGCGAAAGCGGGCGATCTCGCGGCGCAGCTCACCGGGCTGGAAGAACGCGATGTGCTCTTCATCGACGAAATTCATCGTCTCAATCCGGCGATCGAGGAGATCCTCTATCCGGCGATGGAGGATTATGAGCTCGATCTCATCATCGGCGAGGGGCCGGGGGCGCGCTCGGTCAAGCTCCCCCTCAAGAAATTCACGCTGATTGGCGCGACCACAAGAGCCGGTCTTCTCACGACGCCGCTACGCGACCGGTTCGGCATTCCACTCAGACTGGAATTCTACACGGTCGCGGAACTGGAAAGCATCGTGCGGCGCGGCGCGCGCGTGCTGACAATCGCGATCTCCGGCGATGGCGCCAATGAAATCGCCAAGCGCGCGCGCGGCACGCCGCGAATCGCCGGACGTTTGCTGCGCCGGGTCCGCGATTTCGCGATCGTCGACAATGAGCCGGAAATCACAAGGACGCTTGCCGACAAAGTGCTGCGCCTCCTCGATGTCGATGAGATCGGGCTCGATACGATGGACCGGCGCTATCTCAACACCATCGCCCTTTCATTCGGCGGCGGTCCCGCCGGAATCGAGACGATCGCCGCCTCGCTGTCCGAACCGCGCGATGCGATCGAGGACATTATCGAACCATTTCTGATCCAGCAGGGATTCGTGCAAAGGACTCCGCGCGGCAGAGTTTTGACGCCGCATGCGTTCCGGCATTTGGGACTTGCCGAACCCGCGCGGGAAAAACCGCCTCTTCCTCTGTTCTCGGAGGAAGACGGTGATGTGTGAGACTTAAGTTTTGTCCGGTTTCAGGGTCCAATCGGACAAAACTGTTTCNNAAACGTTTTGGTACGATTGGCAATCTGCACTAACGCACATTTGTTTCGCGGGGACGGGTACGAATCAGGGATTTGGCGCAAGCGGACGTTTGCGATAAGGTTCAGGCTGGCATGTGGCTGCCTTCCCGGACTGGATCAGCCCGTTGGCGTGACCAAAGCGATGGGGTGGAACGGGCGCCTTCCCGAACCACCCCGCCCGCATCAGTCTTGATCGGTGCGAGCTAGGTAGCCGTCCGGGAACCGCACTTGGAACCGGCCGATCGTGCGATAGTCGCCCAGATTGTTGCTGGGCTGCGGCGTATTATAACCGGCGAAAACGATCGTCACCGTGTGTTCGTCGGTGGACAGAGCTTGCGGATCATAGACCCGGCCGCTGAAGAAATTCGAGGTGTAGCCTCCCGTTGGTGTCACAAACGGCGGCGGCTCAACCGGCGGCACGAATGGTGCGACCTGCGCGGGGGTCAACGCATCGGCGCTGCTAACATTCACAAGCGGCGGATTTAGGGGATATGGCCGCGGGTGCGAAGGATCGGTAATCACATCCGTGACTGTGTCCGTGGATAGGATCGGATTGTCGAGCCCATTCACCACCTTCCAGTTCAACAGGTCGCTCGGCTGTCTCACCGGGTTGACTGTCTCGGCATAGCCGATGAAGTGGAACCCGTCCGAGTCATTATCAAGGCAATTGCCGGCACCAAAGAACATGCCGTAACGCCCGTCCGCCAGCGGGATAATGCTGCCGCTCCCGAGCCAGCGGATGCCGTTCAATGCCACGGTCTTCGGATCATTTAGTCCGGCGGCAACGCCGGCACCATTGCCGACATCCACGGGAACATCGGTGAAGTTGATGCCGTCCGCCGTGGTGGCGACGCGGATGGCAATGACATCGTCGTTCGCCTTGCGGGGTTTGCCGTTAACGAAATTGGTCAGCGCGAAGGCAGGAGTCTTCGGACACACTGGATAACCTAAACCAGTGTCGGCATTCAGCGTCTTTTCGACATAGACGACCGTGGTCGTCGGTCCTAAGCGCACCGCGCCCATGATCGCATCGGGATTGTGCAGGCCGCTCGTTGCTTGCGCCGTGGCCTCAAGCGCCGGATAGCCGCCAGTGCTTAGCGGGCTGACATAGCCGTAGCCCGGAAGCTTGGACAGGGGGTTGTCCTCCGATGGCGTAAGCGTGTGCACCACCAGCTGATCAGAATCGATATGGTTATTGGCGCGATTCAGCTCATAGATACGCTGCACGCCGTTCACCTTCAACACCACCGGATGGCCGAGACCGTTATCTGCGGCACTGTTGGGATCCGAGCCGTACGCCGTCTTAACGCCGTTCACGCTCACAAATTGATTGTCCGGGTCAGAGGGAAACCACGGGCAATAGGGGTTGAGCGCCAAAGCCTCGCCTTTGAAAATCCAAGAGGCGCCCCAGTCGGTCGAGATCGCCGCCACTACGGCCTCCTGCTCGTTGCGCGGGCGATAGTCGAAGAAACCTTCAAGGATGTCGCCGTGCCGGCGCACGAAGGGGAAATAATAGGGCTGCATCAAGCTGAAGCCGTGATTGACCGCGAGCTTGCCGGCCGCGTTGCAATAGCTCGCATAAGGCGTGCCCGTCCCTGTATAGGGCGGAGCCGTTTGACTCGCGGGCGGGACGATGCCCGAAGCATCGTGGATGAAGTTTGCGACCGACTCATGCAGGGTCCAGGGTCCATTCAGGATCACCGACTGGGCCAAGCTGTTTCGAACATAGGAAATCGTCAGGTTCTTATCGCGGTCGTGGAAGTGATAATCATCGTCCGCGCGCACGGCATAGCCCGCGGATAGGGCGATGACGGCGGAAGCGCCGAGAAGCAATCTTTTCATGCAGGAAGGTCCTTCGTTGGGGACGGCGGTTCGGCTCGGGCCACGAAAATCGCCGACCGACACACCACCGTGCCGCATAGCACCGGTACCTTGACAGTATTGCGACAAGCCAACGAAAACTTTGGCCGGTTTAATCCCTTCGGGGAAAACCAAGGAATTGCGCGGTGTCATCAAAAATCAGTATGAGACGTTCTAAATACGCACGCGGGCGCAGCGGGTATCCGTGTCTCAAAAAATGGCTGTCTATTTCTGGTATGGCAACGGTAGAACGTTTGCTAATCGTCTACCACTCACCTGCCCCCGCCTCATATCGTCTGATTATACGCCCCGACTTCCGGGTTCTCGCGCAGCACTCCATCGATGGCCGCGAACATCTCCCGCATCCTTGCTTCCGAGGCCGGGCTTTCCACGACGACCACGAGTTCCGGCTTGTTCGAGGAGGCGCGAACGAGACCCCAGGTTCCGTCCTCCGTGGTGATGCGGACGCCATTGACGGTCACGAGATCGCGAATTTTTTGGCCCGTGAAAAGCTCGCCCTTCGCTTGCATCGCCTTGAGACGTTCCTTCACCTTTTCGGCCACGTCATATTTGACCTCGTCGCCGCAATGCGGCGACATGGTCGGCGAGCCCCAGGTTTTTGGCAGCGCCTCGTAAAGCTCGGCCATCGATTTTCCGGGATTGCGGTCGAGCATTTCGATGACGTGGATGGCTGTGAGAATCCCATCATCATAGCCGCGCCCGACCGGCGCGTTGAAGAAGAAATGCCCGGATTTCTCGAAGCCCGCGAGCGCCTTGAGATCGGTCACCCGGCGTTTGATATAGGAATGCCCGGTCTTCCAATAATCCGCCTTGACGCCTTGCGCGAGAAGCTGTGGATCGGTGGCGAAGAGGCCGGTCGATTTGACGTCGACGACGAAGGTAGAGCCGGGATAAAGTTTTGAGAGGTCGCGGGCAAGCATGACGCCGATTTTATCGGCGAAAATCTCCTCGCCGCGATTGTCGACGACGCCGCAACGGTCGCCGTCGCCATCGAAGCCGAGCCCCACATCGGCGCCGCTTTCCAGCACTTTGGCGGCCATCGCATGCAGCATGTGAAGGTCTTCGGGATTGGGATTGTAATTTGGAAAGGTGAAATCGAGTTCGGTGTCGAGAGGCACCACCTCGACACCGAGCTTTTCCAATATTTGCGGCGCGAAGGCTCCGGCGGTGCCATTGCCGCAGGCCGCCACGACTTTGAGCTTGCGCGCGATTTTCGGCCGGTTCACGAGGTCGGCAATATAGCGGACCGGGAAATCCTCGACGAAACGGTAGGAGCCGCCATCCGCGTAGCGGAATTTTCCCTGCAGAACGATCTCGCGCAAGCGGCCCATCTCGTCCGGCCCAAAGGTGACCGGCCGTTGCGCACCCATTTTCACGCCCGTCCAGCCATTGTCGTTATGCGAGGCGGTCACCATGGCGACGGCGGCGACGTCGAGGTCGAATTGCGCGAAATAGGCCATCGGCGAAAGCGCGAGGCCAATATCGTGAACTTTTATGCCGGCCGCCATAAGGCCGACCGTCAGCGCATGTTTGATCGAAGCCGAATAGACCCGGAAATCATGGCCGGTCACAAGTTCTGGCGAAACGCCCATGTCATGGATCAGCGTGCCAAGGCCAAGCCCCAAGGCTTGCACGCCCATGAGATTGATCTCCTGTTCGAAAAGCCACCGCGCGTCATATTCGCGAAAGCCGGTCGGCTTCACCATCGGGGAGCTTTCATAGGCGTAAGTATTGGTCTCTAATCGCGCCACGGGCTTGGGAAACATGAAGGGTCCTTGAGCAAAAGGGTTGACCGGCGAAACGTCATTGCATGGGCAGTGTGGTCAAAAACCGCGCCAAAACTCATTCGGCGCGGGAGAGCACTCTTGTTACCTGCCTTTTGTTGCGTGTTTATTGCTGCTTGGCGATGATCTGATCCTTGATCCCGGCGTAGACGGCGGCGGGAATGATTTTCTTCTGCACCAGCTCATCCTTACCTTTGTAGGGCCGGTTCCTGATGATATTGGCGGCGCGGATGTCGCCGACACCTTTCAAGGCGCGAAGCTCGTCCTCGGTTGCCGTATTGATATCGAGCAATTGCTTGGCGGCGGATTTTGCCGCTGGCTTCGCCTTTCCGGGCGTGGCTGCGGGAGCCGGACTGGCCTGTCCGGGGGTGGGGGGTTGGACCGCTTGCGCGAAACAAGGCGCCGCAAAAACCGCGGCCGCGCATAAGTAAAGGGCAAGGATTGCCTTCCTGGGGAGTCTCATGGCTTTTCCTTTCTGGCAAGGCCCTGATGAACCTGCCCATCCTAGAATGAACGTATGAAAAACGGCCGGGACGTCAAACAGGCTAGGTTCGCTCCGGCCGGAGCATAGTATAGGCCGTGGCCCCCGGGAAAACGATGGCGCAAAACTTCAATATCGCCACCTCTGCGCACTCGCCACCAGGAAGTCGCGAAACACCCGCACCCGGGCAACATTCTTCATGGCCTCCGGATAGACGAGATAGCAATCGAGAGTAGGCGTCACCGCATGCGTCATCAATTGCACGAGACCGCTTTCGGGTTCGTTCAGGTAATCCGGCAGGACGCCAATCCCCATTCCGGTTTCAACCGCCCGCTGCAAGGCCGGAATATTGTTGACCGACATCGCAGCCACTGGGTCCTTGCCGCCGCGCCCGGCGAAAAGCGGCGCGTTGAGTTCATTCAGAAAGCTCGTGGGCGTGGCGGAATAGGCCAGGAGCCGGTGATGCGCAAGCTCATCGAGCGAATGCGGATGGCCGTGCCGGCGCAAATATTCGGCCGAGGCATAGAGATGATAATGCACAGCAAAGAGGTGCCGCCTAATGAGGTCGGGTTGCGAGGGCTCGCGCAGGCGCAGCGCGACATCGGCCTCGCGCATGCCGAGATCGAGCTCCTCGTCGGCGAGAATCACCTCGATCTTGATGTCCGGATAGAGTTCGAGGAAAGGACCGAGGCGCGGCGTCAGCCAGCCCATGCCGATGCCAAAGCTGGTGGTGATCCGCAGATCTCCGTTCGGCTTTTCGCGGCTTTCGTTGAGCGCCATCTTAGCGGCGTCCAGCTTGGCCATGACCTCGCGCGCCGTGCGCAAGAGAAGCTCGCCCTGTTCGGTCAGGACGAGGCCGCGCGCGTGGCGATGAAACAGGGGAACTTTCAACTCCTGTTCGAGCGCGCTCACCTGGCGGCTGACCGCCGATTGGCTGAGGCCGAGAGCCTCACCCGCATGGGTAAACGAACCCGCCGCCGCCGCCGCGCTAAACGTCCGCAGCTTGTCCCAGTCCAACTCGGGCTCTCCCAGCGATCGGCCGCCTCATTCCGCCACGGCCCGCGCGTCGCTTTGCGCGGCAAGCCAATGCTCCGCCTCGATCGCGGCCATGCAGCCGAGACCCGCCGCGGTCACGGCCTGACGGTAGATATCGTCGGTGACGTCGCCGGCCGCGAAGACGCCGGGCACGCTGGTGGCGGTCGAAAACGGCGCCGTCGTAATGTAGCCATTCGGCTTGATCGCAAGCTGGCCCTTGAAAAGACCGGAAGCGGGCTCGTGCCCGATGGCGACAAAAACGCCATGGGTTTCAACGTCCTGCAAGGCACCCGTCTTGACGTTCTTCAAACGCACATGGGTCACGCTCAAAGGATCGCTGGTCCCGAGGATTTCATCGACGGCATGATCGAAGATCAGTTCGATGTTCGGCCGCTTCAACAGCCTGTCCTGGAGAATGCGTTCGGCACGAAAGGAATCGCGGCGGTGCACGATCGTGACCTTGGTCGCGATGTGACTCAGATACAAAGCCTCCTCGACCGCCGTGTTGCCGCCGCCGACGACGACAACCGGCTTGCCGCGATAAAAAAAACCATCGCAGGTCGCGCAGGCGGACACGCCATACCCTTTGAANNTGCCGGTTAAGCTCGACCTCAACAATATGATCCGCGACCATGCGCGTGCCCACATTCTCGGCCTGGGCCTTCATCTGCTCCATCAGCCAGGGACCCTGGACCGGCGCGGCAAAGCCTGGATAATTCTCGACGTCCGCCGTGACCATCAGCTGGCCGCCCGGCTCGAAGCCAGAAATCAAGACCGGCTCCAGCATGGCCCGCGCGGCGTAGATCGCGGCCGTATAGCCGGCCGGACCCGATCCAATGATGATCAGTTTGGCGTGGGTGGAGGCAATGGGCTGGGGAGTTGCCGACATGAGGCGCCTTATGCGATGGCAAGCACGGGCGAGATCGCCGATTGCCGGCACTTGCCCTATCCATGAAAAACTACGATCCTAAAATATAGGCTCCGCTTGCTTAACCGCAACCTTTTGCCCGTGCAAAGCAATCCCGGTGAGCGGAGCGCCGGCTGGACGAACGCGCATGCGCGTCAATTTTTCCGGGCTATGGACAAAGGGCAAACCGAAAAATCTCCGAGCGCTGCGACGAGGAAGTCCCTCCGTGCCGGAAAAAGACACGAAAATTTCATGAAGACTTACTCCTTATCGGGGTACATTTCCCTGCCATCCGCCGCGGCGGGGCCGATGAAAAGGCATGAAATATATTATTCTGCGCCCGTTGGGTTAGCTCGAAACATCTTAATCTCT
>PLUZ01000038.1 GCA_003162995.1 Methylocapsa sp.
AAAAGCGTCGCTCTAAATATTCGACACAGTGAGGAACGCGGCGAGATTATGCAGCGGCTCGCCAAAACCGTGCCGGATCGTTTGACGCGATGGAGCTTCTCGACTTCGCCACGAAGCGGGACGCAAAAAACCACTGATCTGGTGCGAGATCAGGGGCAGCATCTGTGGCATTCCTAAACGCTTGGTTCGGATTCCAACATGGTATGCAATGCCGATTCGAGCATTTTGGATGCGAATGGCTTTTCTAACCAGAGCGCAGATTTGAAGATCGGATCAATGCCAACCGAATCGGCGGAATANNGGCCGCACAGCTTTTTCGCAAGCTTGACGCTGCTTCCATTACTAAGCGCTATGTCAATGATTGCCAGGTCGGGATGATGGACGCTCAGCCATTTCTCCGCGGATTCGCAAGAAAGGAATGGCCCGCCCACTGAGGCGCCGGCGTCGATCGCTGCGTCCTCGTATGTCATCGCTATAACGGGATCATCCTCTACGATGAGAACTATCGGTCTTGCGCGAAAAGCCATGGGTCCTCCAAGGGGCCGAGGGGCAAAAGCCCCTGGTCTGGGTTCGAGACCAGATCAGGGGCCACGAGCGCCCCTTCAGCGAGCATCGCTCGGACGGTTCCACAGTCAACCGGTATTGAAAAACAATTATCGCTCACGGTCCCACCACGGGGAGAACCGACACGAAAAAAAGGCGACGCATTTGCGCGTCGCCAAAGTCCAGAGCTTGGGAGGAATATTGCTCTGCAGCATAAACAAATGCTTTTATGAATGGTTCCGTCATCGGTCTGCAAATTCTAGCTGCGGTCGTGCTCCTCGCGCGTAAGCACGAATAATGCGCGCTTATGAGAGTAGGATTTGCAATTGCAGGGGCGTCAAGAGCCTGACCGTAGGTGCTGACAGGCCGTGTCCGAGGCGAGGTCAGGTATTTTCTTCCGCCACTCGGCCTATGCGTCAAAATGATCAAAATCAGCTCTACGATTGCCCTACCATTCTCGCCTTTTTGCTTATCGATTTGGATCGTTCGCGGCTGCCCCGTTGCAATGCAGCATTTGGTAACCATGTGTAGGTGTCGCGATTGCGTTGGCGCGCCGAAGCTTACGCCGCCGACTTCAATCCAGAGATGTCGGACCAGCGCTCAGGGCGTCGCGCCCGTCCTCAACCGGAAACGCCCCAAGGAAAAGCCTCTCATGAACAAAAACACCGAGACCACAGCTACGAAACCCGCCAGTTTCCCAAACGGCCCGGAAGCATTCCGCGATATGGCGGAAAAGGGCGCCACGCAAGCCAAAAAAACTTACGAGAACATGACCGCAGCCTCGACTGAAGCGGCCGATCTCATCAAAAATAGCTATTGGACGGCGGTTAAGGATGTGGAGGACTACAACAGCAAGTTCGCTCGTGCGAACACCAACGCCGCTTTTGACTTTGTCCAGAAGATGTCCGGCGTGAAGTCGCCTACGGCGTTCATAGAACTTTGGACAGAACATGCACGCCAGCAGGTAGAGACGCTGACCGAGCAGAGCAAGCAACTTGCGGCGCTCGCCCAGAAGGTGACGCGCGCAACCGCCGAGCTCCTCAAGACGGGCATCGCAAACCCGTTCAACAGAGCCGCCTGAACTGAGTGTCCTAAACTTTAGCGTCGTTCAGGGCGCGCCAGGCACGTATGCCATCCTCGTCCTCGATCAGGCGGAGTGGCATGTCGAAGCTTCCCGTTCCAGACAACTCACGCCGCCGCAATCGCCCGAGTTCAATCCGATGGAAAGCACGCGGCAATTCATGCGCTGCAAGTGGCTCGGTATGCGCGATTGGGCTTAATCGGCCATAATCAAAAAGACTTGGTATTATCCGATTATGTTCCTCGAGCGCGCTCGNNCGTGAGCTACTTCTTGAGCGATGACTACGCATGCAAAGGCCGCTGCGAACGACCAGCGATCCTTAGCGTCTTTAATTGAAAAAATCTTGGTCGAAGCGCGCTAACCTGAAGGCTCTGGCGTGCCGCTACGGAAAACCAAGAGGAAGGTGACCATGGAAATTTTCAACGCAGACGCGCTGCGACCAAAATACGTCAGGCTTTACGGTGGAAATGGCACCTATGGCGTGTACATTGTGTTCGCCGATCAGTCTGACGTCCCCCTCTATGAAGGTGCCAGTGCCACCAAAGCTATCCACTTTGCCGCAAGTGCCGCCGCGAATTTCGAAATAATGATCCAAACCGATTTCCAGACTGATTCCCTGCTCCCCGGCGAGCTTGAGTTGTCCTACTATTGAGCCCCAAAGCGGTAGCGTCCCCGATTAACGACGAGAAACAGCACCAGCACGCAACCACCGTCCGCCATGATATAGCGGTAGTGTCCCGGCTCGAATTTCCGCAATGGGTGGAGGAAAGCCGACACCTAAACTACACAACCGGCCTTGCGTTCATTCAGAGCGGCAGGCGGCCGCGATGCGAACGCTGCGTGGGTAATCGACACCGTCGTGCCTAGGGGATTCATCAAAACTTCCACGCAGGCATTAAGCTGCTTGGCTAGCGCTTCTATAATCGTCGTGCCTAGGCCGGGATTTGTCTTCCCGTTATCGGAAACCGTAAGTCTCCAGTTCGGTTCGGCGAGTTCATAAGCCACAACCACAGTTCCATCGCTCCAGTCATCGGGGAATGCGTGCTTGAGCGCATTGAATACGAGTTCGGTTACAATCAGGCCAATGCTGACGGCCTGACTGGAAGAGACAACGCCACCGTCGACATGCAGCTCCAAGGAGACCGGCCGGCTATTGTCGATCATCGAGACCTCCAAGGTTTTGCACAGCCGAGCTAAATAGGGGCCGAGTTCGATCGACAATGCGCCAGGTTCCGAGGCCTGGAGGTGCCGCTGCACGGCGGCAACCGACATGACGCGCTGGCAGGCATCTTGAAGATGCAGACGCGTCTCTTCCGAGCGTACCGTCCGGGCCTTGATGAGGAGAATGCCCGCGATGATTTGGAGGCTGTTCGCGACCCGGTGCTGCATCTCCTGCAGCAATAATTCCTTATGTTGCAGGAGCTCTTGCAACTCGCGCTCCTTGGCGCGCTGCTCGGTTATGTCCTCGATGGCCAGAAGAATCGTGGCGTCGTAGTTTTCTTCGTAGAAAACGCTGCGCGCATTGAGCAGCATCGTGCGCCGCCCAATGCCGGAAAATTCCTGCTCGACTTCGTAGGCTTCCATCAGGGCGTGCCGTGGCGCGATGCTCTCCAGCAGCAACAGAAGCTCGGGGATATTCCACTGGCCATCGCCTAGCGCATAAACCGGACGTCCTTGAACATCCTGACTATTCATCCTGAACATCAGATAGAAGGAGCGATTTGCGGTGATAACGCGCAGGTCTTTGTCGAGGACCAGAAGGGGTTCGCGAATGGTATCCAGGATCGCCTGGGCGAGCGCGCCCGTATTATCGATGTCCGTGAAACGCTGACCCTTGGGCAAGGCCAATATTTCTGCTGCGAATGGGTACCCTAGCCAGTTCGGCGCTTCCATGTCTACCCTCCAAAAGGGCGCCCAAACGCGTGCGGCGCACCAAATGGCCGTCTACCAACGTCTCCCCCAACTTCTTCGCCATCCGCCTCCGCCACGAATGAGCCGAATGATCAACAATAGGACCAGCGCTCCGAGAGTGGTTTTGATGATCGCCGCGACAATGCCCATGCCAAGATGGATGCCGAGTTGAGGCAGCAGCCAACTCCCAATGAAAGCGCCTAAGATTCCAATGAGGAGATCGCCAAGGAGCCCGAACCCGGTTCCTTGCACGATTTGGCCGGCCAGCCATCCAGCGAGCAGTCCGACCATCAATACGACAAGGAGACTTTCATTCGACATATGCATTTTCGTATCCTGCATAGGGAGGAGGGGAACGAGCCTTCTGCGCCCATGCAAAGGTAAAGACTGTGCAATATTGCTCACATCAACAGGACCTGACCGCGGCGTTCGTAATGCGCACGTATTTAAGTCTCGATATGCGGCTCCTCGTGCAGAACGAGATTCAGCAATGAACTGTGGACTTCGATGCTGCCGTTATAGTGAATGAAGCCCAGCTTTCGAAATTTGTTCATGAAGAAACTCACGCGCGATCGCGTCGTGCCGATCATCTCCGCAAGCGTCTCCTGGCTGATTTTCGCGATGATCGGCTCCGGCTTGCCTTCCTTGCCAAAGTTCGCCAAAAGCAGGAGCAGCCGGGCGAGACGTTTCTCGCTCGAATTGAACAGCTGATCGACGAGGTCTGCTTCGACGCGGATGCCGCGGCCCACAAGATGGGCAATGAACATCTCGGAGAACGCTGGTTCCTGATGGATCACGCGGACAAT
>PLUZ01000134.1:0-136 GCA_003162995.1 Methylocapsa sp.
CATCCCTCCGATCGGCCGGCCGATCGGAGGGATGACCAAGACTATCAGACCCTGTTTGCGCAAAAACCCGGCGCGGTCGCGGCGCCGACCGCGAGCCTGCATTTCACGCCAAGGCTCGTTGCCGCGCTGGCCGCGC
>PLUZ01000134.1:149-20275 GCA_003162995.1 Methylocapsa sp.
ACGACGAGTCTTCGAATTCTCGAATCTGCGGCGGCACAAGATGGAAGTATCCAGGCTTTTGCCGGTGAAACATCGATCTTCATCACACCGGGATATCGGTTCAAGGCGGTTGACGTGCTGTTGACCAATTTCCATCTGCCGCGTTCGACGCTGTTTATGCTTGCCGCCGCATTTTCCGGGCTGAAGACCATGCAGGCAGCCTATGCCCATGCGATCGCGGAAAATTACCGGTTCTATAGCTATGGTGATGCCTGTCTGCTGTTCCCGGCTATCACGGAGGAGGGCGCGTGACGGAGGTTTTCCGCTTCGAGGTCACAAACCGGGATCAAGATGCGCGGGCGGGACTCATCACGACGCCGAGGGGAGCGATCCGCACACCCGCCTTCATGCCGGTCGGCACGGCTGCCACCGTCAAGGCGATGCATCCCGAAAGGGTGAGAGCGCTCGGCGCCGATATAGTGCTCGCCAATACCTATCATCTCATGTTGCGGCCAGGCGCGGAGCGGATCGCGGCGTTGGGCGGCCTCCATCAATTCATGAATTGGCCTTGGCCTATCCTAACCGATTCCGGCGGGTTTCAGGTCATGTCGCTCGCCAAACTCCGAAAGCTCGATGAGAATGGCGTGACGTTTCAATCCCACATCGACGGCGCGCTGCATCGGTTGACTCCCGAGCGGGCGATGGAGATTCAGGATCTGCTCGGGTCCGACATCGCGATGCAGTTCGATGAATGCGTCAAACTCCCCTGCCCCGAAGCAGAAGCGCGCCGCGCCATGCTGTTGTCGCTGCGATGGGCGGAGCGTTCCAAGGCCGCCTTTGCCGGCAAGCCTGGCCACGCGCTCTTCGGCATTGTCCAAGGCGGCGCCGTCGAATCCTTGCGGGTGGAAAGCACCAAGGCACTCATCGACATGGGCTTTGACGGTTACGCGCTGGGCGGGCTGGCCGTCGGCGAGCCGCAAGCCATCATGCTCACCATGATCAATTGCGTGCGCCCATGGCTGCCAACCGCCAAGCCCCGCTACCTCATGGGCGTTGGCACGCCTGACGATCTTCTTGAGGCGGTGCGGCGGGGAATCGACATGTTCGATTGCGTCCTGCCGACGCGGGCCGGGCGCCACGGCATTGCCTATACAAGGGCGGGGCGGCTCAATTTGCGCAATGCCCGCCATGCCGCCGATCCGTCGCCGGTTGATCCGCTCTCATCTTGCGCAGCGGCGCGAACCTATTCCCGCGCCTATCTGCATCATCTCGTCAAATCGGGAGAGATTCTCGGCATGATGCTGCTAACCGAGATCAACCTCGCCTATTACCAGGATTTGATGGAGGACATGCGCCGCGCCATCGCGGGCGGATGCTTCGATGAATTCTGTGATGCGGCAAAGGTCGCCTGGCACAGCGGCGAAGCCAAAGGCAAACCCTGATCCGAATTACTGGCCGGCCCTGCGGCGGGCTTCCTCTGCAAGCTGGCGCGACAGTTCCAGGGTCGCAAAGCCATCGGCTGGAGCCGCTTTGATACGTAGTTGAAAATCATGGATCGCATCGCGCGAAGCCTGCCCGAAGCGGCCATCGATTTCCCCATGATAAAGCCCGAGTTTTTCCAGCAAGCGTTGTATCTCCGCCTTTTGCGTCCGGCTTAAAAAGACTTCTCGCTCCGGCCAATGGCCGCGCAGAGCGGGTTCCCCTTTGATTCGATCGGCCAGCAGCGCAAGCGAAAGCGCGTAGGAATCCGAATTGTTATATGCCTTGAGCACCCAGTAATTCGCAGACAAGAGGAAGGCCGGACCCGCCGCACCGGAAGGAAGGAACAAGGTTGCCTCGCCTTTTGGAAACGCAGCCGCGCCGGCGCTTTTGACTCCCTCCGCGGCAAAGGCACTAAAACTTTGATGCAAGGAAGCAAAGCCGAAATGTTCGGGCAGGATCACCTCCATTCCCCAGGGAAGACCCGGTTGCCAGCCGGATTGGCGTAAAAAATTCGCAATCGAGGCGAGGCTATCGAGAGGATTGCTCCAGATATCGGGAGCGCCGCGCCCTGCAAAGCTGACCGCATATTTGAGAAACGCCGATGGCAGGAACTGCGGGCCACCCATGGCACCGGCCCATGAGCCTTTCATTGCCGTGCGAGCAATGCCGCTTTTGTCGAGCATGACAAGCGCGCCGATCAATTCGTCGCGGAAAACCGGCCGGTCCCCGCGCAAATAAGCAAGGGTCGCAAGCGACCGGATAACGTCTTTTTCGCCTTTCGCTTTCCCAAAGTCCGTCTCCATGCCGTAGGCCGCGAGGATGATTGTGGCCGGTACACCAAAGCGCTGTTCGATAGTTGAAAGTTCGGCGCGCCACGCCTGCAGGCACTCCCGGCCGCGCGCGATGCGGCGGACTGAGACCGCTTCACTCAGATAGGATTTGAGAGGCTTGTCGAATTCCGCCTGTTGGTTTGACACGGCGGGCAAGGCGGGATCAGGCTCAAGACCGGCGAGAGCCGTGTCGAATGTGGCGCGCGTGACCCCCGCTTGTTGCGCAAGCGGCCAGAGACTTTGCAAAAATGCTTGAAAGCCTGCGGAAGGCGGCGGCATACCCGCCACTTCGTTAGCCTGGGCGAGCGCAGCTTGGGCGAGCGCAGGGCTGAATGGCACCGGCCAGCAAAACACCAACGCCAGAGCCGCAAGGATGAGTGACAGTGTTACGGTCATCTGCATGTGCCGGAGCAAACCCAAGTCAAGGTCGAAGACGAAAGGAAGCCTGCGTGTCTTCCAGCGGCTTTTTTGCGGCAAAACCTATCATATTGACCTTTCATGCCGCATATAGCTTACGGCCTCACGCTGCTCAAAGCCGAGGCGGCGCTGCAACTCATCAAAGTTGTTCACAACTGTTTCAGATGACGACCGGACAGCAGAGGAAGGATCATGGAAGATCACCATGTTAAAGCGCCCTTAGCCGATCATAGCCATATTTTCCTTGGCGCCGGCCATGCGCAAAACGAGCGCCGGACTTGGGCGGCGATTTCGCTCACCTTAGTCATGATGGTCGCGGAAATCGCCGGCGGCACGCTGTTTGGATCGCTCGCCGTGGTCGCCGACGGCTTTCATATGGCAACCCACGCGTTGGCGCTCTTGATCGCGGCCTTGGCCTATACGTATGCGCGACGGCATGCCAACGATCTCCGTTTTGTCTTCGGCACCGGAAAGTTCGGCGATCTCGCCGGATTTGCGAGCGCCATTATCCTTGCGATGATCGCCTTGATCATCGGCTATGAGGCGGCCATGCGTTTCTTCGCGCCGGTGACGATCCATTTCGACGAGGCGATCCTGATCGCCACTGCTGGTCTTATCGTGAATGTTGTCACGGCCTGGCTCCTTGGCGGCGGCGGCGATCATCATGCTCATACGCATGGACATTCGCATGGAGATCTCGCGGGGCACGCCGCGCATGCGCATGATGAAACTCGCCGCATCGATACCGGCCGGGACGTTCTTCTTTTGGAGGTATTCGAGGACGGCGTGCCGCCGCGTTTCCGGCTACGTCACGAAAACAAACTTGAACTTGCGCCGGTACTCGGCGAGAGCGGCGCCACGATCGAAACCGAACGTCCCGGCGGCGCCCGGCAGACCTTTCGCTTCGTCGATCGCGGAGCATTTCTCGAATCGGTCGAGGAAATTCCTGAGCCGCATGCGTTCAAGGCCCGCCTGCGCCTCGCGGGACTTGATCGAGAGGATGTTTTTGAGCTCGATTTCGTCGAACACGCACACGCCGGCACTTCCGCCGCCTCCGCTGCCGAACGCGACAACAACATGCGTGCGGCTTTCGTCCATGTGGCGGCGGATGCAGGGGTCTCGGTGCTCGCGATCGGTGGTCTGCTCCTCGGGCGCTTTTTCGGCTGGGTTTTCATGGACCCGGTCATGGGACTCATTGGCGCTTTGGTCATCGCCAATTGGGCCTATGGCCTAATGCGTGACACTGGCAGCGTGCTTTTGGACATGAACCCCGACAAAGACATGACCGATGAGCTGCGGCGCGCGATCGAGAGCGGCGGCGACCGCTTGGCGGATCTCCACGTCTGGCGCCTCGGTCCCGGCCATCTCGGGGCGATCATCTCGGTCTTGACGGATGCGCCGCGCGACGCGGAATTCTACCGGTCCCTGCTCAGCCGGTTCCGCACGCTCTCGCATGTCACGATCGAAGTGCGGCGCGCGATCGCAAGACCATGACCGCTTCACGTTCGAACACCATGATTTCTATCTATTTGGTTTCTTGCATGATCTTATTCTAAAACGCTGCAACTTTTTTAAGATCATGGTCGCATGGCAAGGCGAACAAAATCTATTGCATTGCTTGACCAGCTAGAGCGGGTCCCAATCAAATGGACTCATTTGATCGATAAGGACGCAGCTCAAAATCAAAGAGTTGGGGNNGCCGGCCGGTTTCATAATAATGGTAAGATTCCCATAAAGTTGGCTGATTCGCGCGGTAAGAGCTTTGATTCGGCCATGCCGGGAGGGGTGGATGGGTTGGTGCTGGCGCCAGCGAAAATTGAAAATTGTGCGGCATGCCTGGCTAAGCACCGGACTTGGGTTTCCGAGCTTCCTGGCGGCATCGCCAGTGCTGGGCGAGGCGGCCGGTCAAACGGGCGTGGCAGCTGGTTTGCGCGGCTATGCCGGCGCGGCGGAATTGACGTTGATTGCCGGTCTCACCGTTTTTTCGGGGCTCGCCGCGATCCTCTATCTCTCCCAGCGGCGGCGCAGCATGGAACGGGAGGCGGCCCATCATCTTGAGTTTATGGCGTTGCGCGCGAAGCTCGACCGCGCCGAGCTTTTTCTTGGCGCCGAAACCCAAATCATTGTCGCCTGGGCAGGGCCGGGCGAGGATCCCGAGATTGAAGGCGATCTCGAGCTTGCAGGGGACCGGCCAAATGCCCGCCGCGTGCTTGCCTTCGGTTCCTGGCTGCCGCCCGGGATGGCGCAAACCGTCGAAAATTCGGTCGCCCTGCTGCGGGCTCGGGGCGAATCTTTCCGTTTCACAGTCATGAGCTTGGACGGGCACCATCTCGAAATCGAGGGACGCCCGTTCGCCGGCATTGCCGTCCTGCGGATTAGGGATGTCTCCGGCGATCGCCGCGAGGCCGTCCGTCTCCAAGAATTGCAGGCGGGTACGATCAAGCAAGTCGAGGCGCTGCGGGCCCTTCTCAACGCGACCCCCTACCCCGCTTGGCTCCGCGATGGCGGCGGCAAATTGAGCTGGGTCAATGCCGCCTATGCCCACGCAGTCGAAGCAAGGGATCAAGAAGCCGCCGTCTCGCGCGGCATCGAGCTTATCGAAAGTCAGGCGCGCGAGGCCGGCGCGGCATCACGCAGTGCCGGCGCGGTTTGGCATGGGCGCGCACCGGCGGTCGTTGCCGGCGCGCGCCGGATGCTCGAAATCGTCGATGCGCCGGCGGGCTGCGGTTCGGCCGGAATAGCTGCGGATGTGTCGGAAATCGAATCCATGCGAGCCGCTCTCGACCAGCAAACGAAGGCCCATGCGCGCACGCTCGACCAGCTTTCTACAGCCGTTGCCATTTTCGATGGGGGAAAGCAGCTCGTTTTCCACAATGCGGCCTATCGCCAGCTTTGGGCGCTCGATCAAGCTTGGCTTGATCAGAGGCCAACCGATTCCGAGATTCTCGACCGCCTGCGGGCGGCGCGGCTATTGCCTGAGCAAGCCGATTTCCGGGCCTGGAAGGCAGGCCTGCTCGCCGCCTATCAATCGCTTGATACCGACGAACAGGTCTGGTTTTTGCCTGACGGGCGGACGTTGCGGGCCGTCATTAGCCCCAATCCCCAAGGCGGCGTCACTTACCTTTTCGACGATGTCACTGAACGCTACCATCTCGTTTCCCAGTATAATGCCTCGATCCGCGTGCAGAGCGAAACGCTTGATGCCTTGAAGGAGGGCGTCGCCGTGTTCGGCAGCGACGGCCGCCTTAAATTGTTCAACCCGGCCTTTGCCAATATGTGGGCGCTTGAACCAAGCGAGCTCGACAACCGGCCGCATATCGATCGCGTCGCTCTGCTTTGCACGCCGCTCTTTTCCGACGAAGAAGGATGGGGGGCGCTGCGTGCTGCCGTCGCAGGATTGCCCGATCAACGCGTGGGGCTCGAACGCCGTCTCGCGCGCCGCGATGGGTCCGTGCTCGATTGCGCCGCAGCACCACTCCCGGATGGCGCGACCCTACTCACCTTCATCGACACGACCGCAAGCGTGAGTGTCGAACGTGCATTGACAGAGCGCAATCAGGCGCTGAGCGACCGCAATCAGGCGCTGCGCGATGCCGAAAGGCTGCGCAATGACTTCGTCCACCATGTCTCTTACGAGCTGCGTTCGCCACTGACCAATATCATCGGCTTCATTCAGCTGCTCGACGATCCCGCGATCGGCCCGCTCAATACCAAACAGCGTGAGTACGCGGGCTATGTCATGAAATCCTCGTCTGCTCTGCTCGCCATCATCAACGATATTCTTGATCTCGCCTCAATCGACGCGGATGCGATGGAATTGTCACTCGAGGACGTCGACATCGCGCAAACCATGCGGGCAGCGGCGGAAGGCGTTCAGGACCGGCTCGGGGAATCCTCGCTGACCCTTCGCGTCGCGGCGATGGAGGGGCTCGGGTCCTTTATCGCTGACGGCAAACGTATCCGGCAGATCCTCTTCAACCTTCTCTCGAACGCGATCGGCTTTTCCTCGGCCGGTCATACCATCGATCTCTCGGCGGCGCGGCGGGACGGCGAGATCCTATTCACCGTTTCCGACGAGGGAAGCGGAATTCCGCCCGAAATCCTCGAACATGTTTTCGATCGCTTCAAGACCTATACAACAGGATCGCGCCATCGCGGCGTTGGCCTTGGCCTTTCCATTGTACGTTCCTTTGTCGAGTTGCACGGCGGCTGCGTCGAAATCGATTCGACCCCAGGAAAAGGGACGCGCGCGACTTGCATCTTTCCCGCCCAAGGTATGAAGCTGGTGGCAAGCGAAACGCCACAAGGAATGTGAACGCTATGGTCGCCGGGACGATCCGGACAACAGCTTCCGAAACGATCTGGCCGCGCGCTCTCGAAGATGAGGGCGCGATCGCTTCGCTCGCCGCCGATGTCGCCGCGCTGGTTGGTCCGGGCGATCTCGTGACCTTGTCGGGCGGCCTTGGTGCGGGAAAGACGGCGTTCGCCCGCGCCCTCATTCGTATCCTGACCGGCGAGCAAGATATCGAAGTGCCGAGCCCGACCTTCACCTTGATGCAAATTTACGAAGGCTTGAACTTTCCCATCGTGCATGCCGATTTCTACCGGATCGAGAAGCCGCGGGACCTCATCGAACTGGGGTTCGACGAGGCTTGCGACGGCGCCCTCGTCCTGGTCGAATGGCCGGAGCGCGCGGGTGATTTACTCGACGCGGGCCGGCTCGACATCGAACTGAAGCTCGATCGGGACAAAGACCCCGGCTACCGCGCCGTGACCCTGACTGGCAGCGGAGCCTTCGCAACGCGGCTTGCGCGCGCCAAGGCGATCCACGAACTTCTCGATCGCAGCGGCTGGAGCGGCGCCGAGCGCAGTTTCATGCAGGGCGATGCGTCGGCCAGAAGCTATGAGCGTTTGCTGAAACACGACGGACAGAGCGCGATCTTGATGATCTCGCCGCCTCGTCCGGACGGGCCTCCGCTTCGCTATGGCAAATCCTATAGCGCCATCGCCAAGCTCGCTGAGGATATAAGGCCTTTCATCGCGGTCGGCCAAGGGTTGCACGAGCAAGGTCTCTCCGCGCCCGAAATCCATGCCTTCGATCTCGCCGCCGGGCTTGCCGTTATCGAGGATCTCGGCAGTGAACCGATAACCAGCGAAAGCGGCATCATCGAGGACCGTTACGCCGTTGCGCTCGCGGCGCTCGCGCATTTGCATGGTGCCAATCTTTCCGACACTTTGCCTGTCGACGGCAAAGAGACCTACAGGATCCCGGTCTATGACGTCGACGCGCTTTCCATCGAGGTCGAACTGCTGCTCGATTGGTATCTGCCATATATCGCTTGCGCGCAGGTCGCCTCCGGCGCCAAGGCGACTTTTGTCAATCTTTGGCGTCACGCTGTTCAGACTATCCTCGCCGCGCGGCCGACATGGACCTTGCGCGACTATCACTCACCAAATCTCCTTTGGCTTGCCGAGCGCCAAGGCATCGCCGGTGTCGGTATTATCGATTTTCAGGACTGTGTCCTCGGCCACGCCGCCTATGATGTCGTCTCTCTTTTACAAGATGCCCGCGTCGATGTTCCGCAAGAGGTTGAATTGAAACTGCTTGCCCAATACGCAAGGCTGCGGCGCGAGGAGGATGCTGGCTTCGACACGGCGGGTTTTGCCCGCGCCTATGCAATTTTGGGCGCGCAGCGAGCAACAAAGATCTTAGGGATTTTCGCGCGTCTCGATGAACGCGACAAAAAGCCCCAGTATCTCGTTCATTTGCCGCGTATCGAACGATATCTCGCGAATAATCTCGGTCACCCGGCTTTAACCGAGCTTAAACTCTGGTATGAGGAGCATCTGCCGCGACTCTTTGTTGCCGCGCCTTAACTCCGGCGGACCCGCCGGTTCCATTGGCAAGCTCTTCTGTTGGGCAGTCCTGCTGACAGTTGCGAAAATCGTGAAAATTCGAAAAATGGATCAAGGGTTTTACCCTGCGATCACTTGGTCAACAGTTGGCAACCGGCGCCCCAATGTCCTCTTTCCTGCCCGCCAAAGCCATGGTCTTCGCCGCGGGATTGGGCACAAGGATGCGACCCTTGACCGAACGCCTGCCAAAGCCATTGGTTGCGGTCGCGGGCAAACCGCTGATCGACCATACGCTCGACCGCTTCGCCGCGGCCGGTGTCGATACGGCAATTGTCAATGTACATTATCTGGCCGGCCAGATCGAAGCACATCTCGCGGCCCGCAAAATCCCGAAAATCCTGATTTCGGACGAGCGCGAGACGCTTCTCGATCAAGGCGGCGGAATCGCCAAGGTCTTGCCTTGGCTCGGGCAGGAGCCTTTTTTTCTCGCCAACACGGATGCTTTCTGGGTCGAAGGCCCAGCGGACAATCTTCGCTGTCTCGCGGCCTCTTGGGATCCGGAGAAGATGGATATTTTGCTGCTCGTCGCAGCCGTGGCAGCGAGCGTGGGTGTCGATTCACCAGGTGATTTCAACATGGCGCCCGATGGCCGACTAATCCGGCGTTCGGAACGCGAAATCGCGCCGTTCGTTTATACGGGTGTCGGTATCATCAAACCCGGGCTCTTCGCGGCGGAGACACGCGACATTTTTCCTCTCGCTCCGTTTTTTTTCGAGGCGGCTGAGAAAAGACGCCTGTTCGGCCAAAGGCTTGACGGGTTGTGGTTTCATGTCGGCACGCCGCAAGCGATTGAGGAAGCGGAACGAAAACTTGCGNNTTTGCGTATCCTGGTTTTGACGTCTTGATCAATAATAATTATGAATATGGGCTATTGGTAATAACCACAACCCTTGCTGTATAGGGTCATTTCATTTTGTTTTCCTCTCATGCACGCTTGAGTTCCGCAAAGCAGTCGCGGCATAAAGGTGGACTGGGATTGAGATCGAGCGAATTCTGGCCATCCGGGCCTTTTCATGAAGCGGAGGCCATGTCCGTCGCCTTACAATCAAGTGACCCGCCAGCCGAGGCCGCGGCGAAAGTCCTGATTCGTCTTGGCCTGGCTGCTTTATTCGTCGCCTTGCCATGCACGGGGATCTTTTGGCGCGGCGCGATCTATGTTCTTCTGCCCGTCGGCGCGACTTTGATCTTGATCGGCGCCATGCTGGATGCGCCCCGGCATATCGGCCGGAGGCTGCACGGCGCGCTTGTCTCGCCGGTTGGCTGCGCTGCGCTGTTTCTGACTTTCTGGGCCTGTTTGTCCTTGCTTTGGACTCCTTTCCCGGAGGAAGCAGCCGACCGGTTTTTTAAATCCGCCAGCACCACCGTTCTCGCGGTGCTGGTTGCGGTCTATCTACCCCAAAAAACAAAGACTCTCGATCTTTACCTGCTGCCCATAGGCCTCGCGGCCGCAAGCGTGGCGACGCTCGCCCTTGCCCTTTTTGGCTCGTCCTGGTTTTTGGGCGGCTTCGAATTCGACGAAACACTGTTTGAACGCTCGATGATTACCTCGATCGTTCTGGTCTGGCCGGCACTTGGCATGTTGTCTTTTCGCGAGCATTGGATCAGCGCTGCGCTTCTCGCCATTCTCGTCGCTGCTGTAGCGCTGGCGGGATTTGCCCAGATCGCACTTTTGGCGACGGGCGCCGGCGCATTCACCTTCGCCGTGGCCATGTCCGGCCCCGCCCGGACGGCGCGGGTTCTCGCGTGGCTATTCGGACTCTTGATCATGTTCGCGCCAGCACTCCCTTTGATTTACCGACTGGCTCTGAGGCTGAGTGGGTTTGAGCCTGGCGCCGGCTCCGCCCCTATGCTGATTTGGAGCGATCTCATTGTTTCACAATGGCCGCGTTTGATAACGGGGCACGGCTTCGACTTCGTGCATCAAGGATTGAGCTTCGGCTATTTGCCAGAACGGTCGCCGAGAAGCCTTTTGTTCGTTATCTGGTATGACCTTGGCCTCGCCGGTGTTGCCGGTTTCATGATCCTTGTCGTGCAAACCTTTCGGAGCGCCGGGGCAATCCCGGCGAAGGCTGCCCCGGCCTTGCTCGCGGGCCTCGTCGCGATCTTGACGATCGCCATTCTGGGAATTGCGACGGCGCAGATCTGGTGGGTGACCCTCCTTGACTGCGATGCCATCGCATTCGCGATTCTCCTTAAGGGAATAGACAGGGCACAACGGCCGGATGCTCAGGCGATTCGTGCAATCGAGCCGGAAGCTCCACAAGAGCCAGGGCAAGAAAGCGCTGCGGTTTCCCGAGGCTCCGCCGCCATATCCTAGAGCATGATCCCAAAAAGTTGCAGACTTTCTGGATAAGATCATGCGACAAAACAAAGAGATAGAGCCCATGAGCGATTCATCTTGAAGCGATCATGGTCTCGGGCATGTCCCGAAAAAGTTGCTCGGCTTTTTTGATGAGGACATGCTCCAACTCTTTGATTTTATGTGAGTCCTTATCAATCAAATGAATCCAATTGATCGGGACGCGCTCTAACAGAAATCGCGAATTTGTGATGGCAAAAAGCAGGAATCGGCGGCGAATCCGCCTTGGTGGGATCAACGGATTGTGACCTGCGCGCAATGGTTGCCGGGCAATTGCTAATAATCGCGAAAGAGGTCTTGCGGCGGGAGGCCAAGCGGACTTAACATTAGCAAATGATCGAGGCAGTCATCACCATCCGGAATGCGCGCGAAGGCGATGCCGAAGGGATCGCGGAGGTGCATGACGCCGCATGGCGCGATGCCTATCGCGGCCTGATACCCGGCCGCGAGCTCGAACAGATGATCGCCCGTCGCGGACCGCGCTGGTGGCACTCGGCCATTGTAGGGGGGTCGCGTCTTCTGGTCCTTGATTTTGATGAGACCATCGGCGGCTATGCAAGCTATGGGCGCAATCGCAAGCCTTCCTTGCCTTATGGAGGAGAGATTTTCGAACTCTATATTGCCCCTGAGTTTCAAGGGCTTGGGTTCGGTACGCGTCTTTTCGAGGTGGCCCGCAAGGATCTCGCCGAGCACGGCTACTCATCTTTTCTTGTCTGGGCATTGGCCGACAATGAGCGGGCGGTTGAATTCTACGTAAAGCTCGGCGGCAGGAAGCTATGCCAGGGGACCGAGCGTTTCGGTTCGGAAATCCGCGGCAGGACTGCATTTGCGTTCGACTAGACCTGCCCGCTAGCTCGTCGCGTCGCGTATCCAAAAAGTCCTTGACGTTTCGGGATCATGCTGAATTCTGATAGAGAGTGCGCCAGGCATCAGAGCATGCCCCGAGAAAGTTGCTCGACTTTTTCGATAAGGACATGCTCCAATTCTTTGAGTTTGGGCGAGTCCTTATTGATCAAATGATTCCATTTGTTCGGGACACGCCCAAACATCGACCTGCGAAAATAATAAAGCCAGCTCTACATCTGTCTTCGGAGCGGACCGGAAGATGATCGAATCTTTCGATTCTGGCATCTTCCTTTCGCGTAACCGCAGCAATAAAAGTGTAAGTTGTAGGCACGCATGGTGAGCTTGCGCCCCGGTCCAGACAAGACCGGTCGCCTAAGCTCACAGAGCATGTCCTGAAAAAGTCGATCGACTTTCTCGATAAGGACATGCTCCAAGTCTTTGACTCTGAGCGATTCCTTTTCGGGCACGTGATCTTATGTGACAGAAAAGCGCTCTAGCGCCGCCTCGCTGTATTTCGTCCGGTGCCAAGCGCTCTCAGGAAATTTTGATGCTAGACGTGGAGTAAGATATGATTTTGGAAGCGATTTCCATTGGTAAAAATCCGCCGCGCGAGGTGAATGTCCTGATTGAAGTGCCAATCGGCGGCGAGCCGATCAAATATGAATTGGATAAAAAAGCAGGCGTTCTGTTTGTTGATCGGTTCCTCTATACGTCAATGCGATATCCCGGCAATTATGGTTTCATTCCCCATACTTTGTCGGATGATGGCGATCCTTGCGACGTGATCATCGCCAATACCCGCGCGATCGTCCCCGGCGCGATTATGAGCTGCAAAGTGGTCGGCGTTCTGTTGATGCGCGACGAACAGGGCCAGGATGAAAAAATTGTCGCGGTTCCCGCGGCGCATCTTACCAAGCGCTACGAAAACATCGAAAACTATACCGATTTGCCGGAGATCACATTGCGTCAGTTCGAGCACTTCTTTGCCCATTACAAGGATCTCGAGCCGGGCAAATGGGTCAAGATCGACCGCTGGGGCGATGCCGAAGAGGCCCGCAGCATCGTGCAAAAGGCGATCCAAAAAGCGGCCGAAAACAAAGATCCGTGACGTTTCTCACCGCTTGCGGGTGAGACGAAAGACACCTTGTTCCCCGAACAGGTTCCAAATCCAGGGCTCGCTATAATTCAATGGCACGCCGGAATGATCGAGCGCCACGCCACGCTCGATCCTCGCATCGATCTCACGCACGAGCGTGATAAAATCTTGGATCGTGCAAAAATGGATGTTTGGCGTTTCATACCAGGCGCAAGACAGATTGCGCGTCAACGGCATGTGCCCGCCGAAGGCCACTTGGAGCCGGATGCGCCAATGGCCGAAATTCGGAAACGACACAATCGCGTGGCGGCCGATCCGCAACATCTGTTCAAGCACTTTGCGCGGCTGGCGTGTCGCCTGCAATGTCTGGGAGAGAATTACATAGTCGAAGGCTTTGTCGGGATAGCCGGCAAGATCCGTGTCGGCATCCCCTTGAATGACCGAAAGCCCCTTGGCGACGCAGTCGTTGACACCGCGCTGGGAAAGCTCAATGCCGCGTGCGTCTACCTCTTTTTCTTCGGCGAGCAACCGCAACAGCGTGCCATCGCCACATCCGACATCGAGAACGCGGCTCCTTGGCTCCACCATATCCGCGATGAGCAGCAGATCGACGCGCGCCGGAATCGTATGAGTTCGCTGGGTATCGTTAGCGCGCGTCTTTGCCGTCACGATTCAAATCGCCCCGCTTTTGGCTGGCGCGATGCCCCTCGCCCGCGCCGCTGCATCGAGAAACCCGCGCGAGGTCGCGATGAACTCAGGGGTGTCCAACAAAAACGCGTCATGGCCACGATCGGTCTCGATATCGACAAAGGAAACCGAGGCGCCGCCCGCGTTCAAAGCATGCACGATCGCGCGCGAGGCTTGCGTCGGATAGAGCCAGTCCGAATTGAAGGACACGACGCAGAACCGGCTTTTGGAACCTTTGAAGGCATGCGCAAGGGATCCGCCATAATCGGCGGCGAGATCGAAATAATCGCAGGCCCTCGTCACATAGAGATAGGAATTTGCATCGAAGCGGTCGACAAAGCTTGTGCCTTGATAACGCAAATAGTTCTCGATTTGGAAATCGGCATCGAAAGAGAAGGTCGGGGCGCTGCGGTCCTGCAGTTTGCGGCCAAATTTGCTCTGCAAGGCCTCGTCCGACAAATAGGTGATATGAGCCGCCATTCTGGCAACGGCTAGTCCCTTGGTCGGGATGACACCTTCTTCAAGATAGCGGCCTTGGCGCCAATCAGGATCGGCCATGACCGCTTGGCGTCCAACCTCATGGAAGGCAATATTCTGCGAGGAGTGTCTCGCGGCGGTCGCGATCGGCATCGCGGCGAAAACGCGATCCGGAAAACTCGCCGCCCATTGCAAGACCTGCATGCCGCCCATGGAACCGCCGGCGACACAAAGCAGCATGTCTATGCCGAGATGATCAATGAGCATGGCTTGCGCATGAACCATGTCCTTGATCGTGACCACCGGAAGATCGAGGCCATAGGGCCGGCCGGTCGCAGGATTGAGCGAGGCGGGCCCCGTGGTGCCCATGCAGCCGCCGATGACATTTGATGCAATGACGAAATAGCGATTGGTGTCGATCGGCCGGCCCGGACCGACCATTGTGTGCCACCAGCCCGCTTTCCCAGTAATGGGATGTTCGTTGGCGACATGCTGGTCGCCGGTCAGGGCATGACAAACCAAAATCGCGTTCGACTTATTGGCGTTGAGGTCTCCGTAGGTTTGATAGGCGATTGTCAAGGGGCTGAGCGAGACCCCGGCATCCATTTTGAGCGGACGATCGGCGCCGAAATGCACAACGAGGCTGTTCGGTGCGTCAACCTCGCGAAGACCCGCCGCTTTACTTGCAGGAACGAATTGCACGAAACTGCCAATCATTCGATATGACGAACATAATGTTCGTTATATGGGAGCGATCGAAAAAAAGAGTCAAGATTGAGCTGCTATCGGAGAATTAACTTTTTCGGTTTTGACCCGAACTGGCGCGAAGAGGGACCTTGAGCCGAGTCCCCCCTTCATCCAGGATCGCGAACTGGTAGCGCCCCGCGCAGTCCAAGCTGACAGAATAGCGCAAAGTCTCACAAATATTATTGTCCTCGTCGAGGGTCACAATAGCGGGATTGAGCCCCGCGATGCTTTCGCCCGGCAGATAGATTGAACTGCAGATAATGAGTTCGTCGCCCGGCTGACAGGTCCGTGCGGCAGCCCCATTCACGATGCAGCAGCGCGAACCTCGCTCCCCTAAAATAACATAGGTTGAAATCCGCGCGCCGGAATTCTTATTCCAGATTTCGACGAATTCGAGCGGCAGGATGCCTGCGGCTTCGCAATGATCCGGATCCAGCGTGATCGACCCATGATACTCGAGATTTGCTTCCGTGACGCGGATGCCATGGAGCTTGCCACCAACAACTTTTCGCATGTTTTCTCAAATTCCGACTGCGGGACCCTGAACGGTTTTGGCTCGGCCGGACCACCGCCGGGCCAAGGCGCATCTGCTTAGAACATATTTCTAAAAATCGCGAATAGGGCGTGAGTGTCAGCTCTCATGTAAGCATTCGGGAGCGAGATTTCATGAACCAGCGTCAGGCGGCGATCTAGTTTCGAAGGTGACAAGTTCAGCGCCTTCGGCAACCTGACTGCCAAGCTTGAACTTGAACTCTTTCACGGTGCCACTCCGGGGCGCGGTCAAGAGATGCTCCATTTTCATCGCTTCGAGGATGAGAACCGGCTGATTTGCCTCGACCCGGGCGCCAGGCTCGACCAGCAGTGCCGCAATACGGCCCGGCATCGGCGCGGTGAGGCGTGCCGGCGGCTCGCTTCCCCTCGCCGCCCCGGTAACGGGGCCAGCCACCACAAAGCGGTGTTCGGACCCGGCTCCTGGAAACACAAGCATCTCTTGCCCGGAGCGGACGAAGACCCCCTTGAGACAATGGCCGTCGAGATCGGCGGTAAGTGCTCCATCCGGCGCGAGCGTGCCACCAGTATGAAAAAAGCTACCTCCGGCCAAGCCGAGGCGCCAGCCATCCCGCAGAAAAGTGATTTCGACGGGGTGATCGCCGCTCCCTTCGGGCATGATCTCGCGCAGACGCACCGTTTCCCGCGCACACTCGTTGAGACGCCAGCCGTTCTGGCTGTTCCAAGGGCTCCAGGGATCGGCCGACCGTTCGGCCAGCCTTTGTGCGGATACTGCCCGCTCGCAGAGGAGTCCGATGACCGCCATCGCCAAAGTCTCAGTTCCAGCGGGTTTTGCCAGCGCCAGGAGATCGCCGCCGTGGTGTTCGAGAAATCCGGTATCGAGCGCCGCCTCATTGAAAGCTTGCTGGCCGGCGATGGCGCGTAGAAACGCCACATTGGTAGCACACCCGGCGACGCGGGTTTCGGCTATAATNNTCAGCTTGGCGAGCATCGGATCATAATCGATCGGGATGGTGTCGCCCGCGCGCACGCCGGTATCGACGCGCACATGCGGTCCCGCTTCGGGAAAATCGAGACGCGCGATGCGGCCCGATTGGGGCAGAAATTCACGCGCCGGATCTTCCGCATAAAGGCGTACCTCGATCGCGGCCCCTTGCGCAAAAATCTCCTCTTGCCGCAAAGGGAGCATGCCACCCGCAGCGACATGAATTTGCCATGCGACGAGATCGATGCCNNGTCACCGGATGCTCGACCTGGAGCCGCGTGTTCATTTCGAGGAAATAAAACCCGCCATCATCGGGCGACAGCAAGAACTCCACTGTGCCGGCTCCCACATAGCCGATGGCACGCGTGGCGGAGAGGGCCGCCTGCCGCATGGCTTGGCTCAGCTCATTGGAGAGGCCTGGCGCGGGCGCTTCCTCGATAATTTTTTGATAGCGGCGCTGAATCGAGCAATCGCGATCGAAGAGATGCACGCAATTGCCCTCGCCATCGGCAAAAATCTGGACCTCGACATGGCGTGTGCGTGAAAAATATTTTTCGATGAGCACGCGGCCGTCGCCAAAAGCAGACAGCGCCTCGCGTTTGGCACTGGCGAGTGCGTCCGCGAACGCTGCCACGTTAGATGCGATTTTCATACCCTTGCCGCCGCCGCCCGCAACAGGTTTGATCAGGACGGGATAGCCGAGGCCCAAAGCTTTTTCCGCGAGGACGGCCAGGTCTTGATCGGCGCCGTGATAGCCGGGCACGAGAGGCACCCCTGCCTTCTCCATGAGGGATTTTGCTTGCGCCTTATCCCCCATGGCACGGATCGCCACCGCTGGTGGGCCGATGAAGATCACGCCCGCATTAGCGCAGCTTTCCGCGAAATCAGCATTTTCGGACAAAAACCCGTAGCCGGGATGGATCGCCTGCGCGCCGCAGAGGCGTGCCGCCTCGATGATTCTGCCGCAGTCGAGATAGCTCTCACGGGCCGCTGCCGGCCCGATAAAAATCGCTTCATCGGCAAGCGCGACATGCATCGCTCCCCGGTCCGCCTCGGAGTAGACCGCGGCTGTCGCGATACCTAGACGCCGCGCGGTCTGGATAATCCGGCACGCGATCTCGCCACGATTGGCGATTAGGATTTTTGAAAACATGACGGGCATCCGGTTTCGCAGCCTCACATCCGGAACACGCCGAAGCGCGTTGCCTCGACCGGCGCATTGAGGGATGCGGAGATGCAAAGACCCAGCACCATGCGGGTCTCGGCCGGATCGATGATGCCATCATCCCAAAGCCGCGCGCTCGCATAATAGGGATGCGCTTGGCGCTCGAATCTCTCGCGGATCGGCGCCTTGAAGAGCTCTTCTTCCTCCGCCGGCCAGAGTTTTCCTTCTGCTTCCAGATTGTCCCGGCGTACTTGCGCCAAGACATTGGCGGCCTGTTCGCCGCCCATCACCGAAATGCGGGCGTTCGGCCACATGAAGAGGAAGCGCGGCCCGAAGGCACGCCCGCACATGCCGTAATTGCCCGCCCCGAAACTGCCGCCGATGATGATGGTGAATTTCGGAACGGCCGCGCAGGCGACCGCCGCGACGAGCTTGGCGCCATCCTTGGCTATGCCTTGCGCCTCATATTTCTGGCCGACCATGAAACCGGTGACATTTTGCAAAAACACCAGCGGGATTTTGCGCTGCGCGCAAAGCTCGACGAAATGCGTGCCCTTCATAGCCGATTCCGAAAACAGGATTCCATTGTTGGCGAGAATGCCGACGGGATAGCCGAAAATATGCGCAAATCCGCAGACGAGCGTCGTGCCATAGAGCGCCTTGAACTCGTCGAATGTGCTGCCATCGGTAATGCGGGCAATAATTTCGTGCACGTCATAGGCTTCGCGCGGATCGGCGGGAACGATGCCGTAAATTTCGCGGGGGTCATAAAGCGGTTCGATTGGCTCGCGCAGGACGACGCCGGGGACCTTGCCGCGATTGAGTGTGGCGACGATTTCACGTGTACGCAAAAGCGCGTGTGCGTCGCTCAAAGCATAATGGTCGGTCACGCCGGAGTGACGCGAATGAACGTCGGCGCCCCCCAGATCCTCCGCCGAGACGATTTCACCGGTCGCCGCCTTGACAAGCGGCGGACCGGCCAAAAAGATCGTCCCCTGCCCCGCCACGATGATCGCTTCATCGCTCATCGCCGGGACATAGGCGCCGCCCGCCGTGCAGCTTCCCATTACCACCGCGATTTGCGGTATGCCCAAAGCTGACATTCGCGCCTGATTGTAAAAGATGCGGCCGAAATGATCGCGGTCGGGAAACACCTCATCCTGGCTTGGCAGATGGGCGCCGCCGCTATCGACAAGATAGATACAGGGCAGATTGTTTTCTTGCGCGATGTCCTGGGCGCGAAGATGCTTCTTGACGGTGAGAGGATAATAGGTGCCGCCCTTGACGGTTGCGTCATTGGCGATGACGACACAGTCCTGGCCGCAAATGCGTCCAATGCCAGATATCAATCCCGCTGCCGGAACGGAGTCCGCGTAAACCTCATAGGCGGCGAGTTGCGAAAATTCCAGAAATGGCGTGCCCGGATCGATCAGCGCCGCGACCCGATCGCGCGGCAAAAGTTTTCCGCGCGCTATGTGTCTCTCACGCGCCTTGGCGCCGCCGCCTTGCGTGATCAGCGCGATCTTGCCGCGCAAATCCTCGACCAGACTCTGCATCGCGGTTGTGTTCGCGGCGAAGTTTTGACTTTGCGACGCGACGGCGGTTTTGAGAAGTGTCATCGGTTTAGATCATAGCCGCTTCAAGGAGAATCGCTCACGCTCTCTATCACTTTAGTTTGTCGCATGATCCAATCCAAAAAGTCTGCAACTTTTTGGAATCATACTCTAATTTCCGTCAAACAACTCGCGCCCGATCAACATCCGCCTGATCTCGCTCGTGCCGGCGCCGATCTCATAGAGCTTGGCGTCTCGCAGCTGGCGGCCCGCCGGGTAATCGTTGATATAGCCATTGCCGCCAAGAAGCTGGATCGCATCAAGTGCCGTTTTTGTCGCGTGCTCAGCCGCAAACAGCAGGGCACCCGCCGCATCCTTGCGCGAGGTGCGGCCATTATCGCAGGCGCGAGCCACCGCATGAACATAGGCCCGGCACGCATTCAAGCTAGTGTACATATCAGCGAGCTTGCCTTGTACAAGCTCGAACTCTCCGATCGCATGGCCGAATTGCTTGCGCTCGCGCGTATAGGGCAGACAAATATCGAGACAGGCCTGCATGATGCCGAGCGGTCCGGCCGCGAGTACGAGCCGCTCATAATCGAGACCCGACATCAGTACCTGGACGCCATGGCCGGGCTCTCCTAGCACATTCTCGTCCGGCACTTCACAGTCCTCGAATATGAGTTCAGACGTTGGAGAGCCGCGCATGCCGAGCTTGTCGAGCTTTTGACCCGGGCGAAACCCTTTGAAACCGCTTTCGACGAGAAACGCCGTGATGCCATGCGCGCCGGCATTGGGATCGGTCTTGGCATAGACAACAAGCGTCGAGGCACAGGCGCCGTTGGTGATCCACATTTTGGTGCCGTTCAAAATATAGCGGTCACCCTTTTTGTCGGCGCGCAGCCGCATCGACACGACATCGGAGCCTGAACCGACCTCCGACATGGCGAGCGCGCCGACATGTTCGCCGGAAAGTAGTTTCGGCAGGTAACGGCGCTTCTGATCCTCAGTGCCGTTGCGGCGGATTTGATTGACGCAAAGATTGGAATGCGCGCCATAGGAAAGACCGACGGACGC
>PLUZ01000134.1:20356-25599 GCA_003162995.1 Methylocapsa sp.
CCGAGCGCGAAATCGAGACCGGGATTATGCATTTAATTTATCCTTACGCCACCCCTCGGGATTTGGCTGGTCCCTCGGCCAGTAGTATACGGCACGATCATACCGCATGGAAAACCCCAAATGACCTTGCAAGAGACCGCTCTCGACCTTTGCCGCGCACTTGTCCGGTGCCGCTCGGTGACACCGGAAGACGGCGGCGCTCTCGGCCTCCTTGCGGCAGCGCTGGACCGGGCGGGGTTTGCGACGCAGCGGGTCACTTTCTCGGAAACTGGTACGCCAAACATCGAGAATCTCTATGCCCGCCTCGGCACGGGCACGCCTTTCCTTGTCTTCGCGGGCCATACCGATGTAGTGCCGGTGGGCGACGCGGCGAAATGGCGTTTCGACCCTTTCGCGGCGGAGCTCGCGGATGGCGCGGTCTGGGGACGCGGCGTCGCCGACATGAAGGGAGGCGTTGCCGCCTTTGCCGCCGCCGCCATCGCTCATGCCGCGCGGCATGGACCACTCAAGGGCTCGATCGGCCTTCTCATCACAGGCGACGAGGAAGGTCCGGCCATCAATGGCACGGAAAAGCTCTTGCACTGGGCCTATGAGAAAGGCGAGCGCTTCGATCATTGCATCGTCGGCGAGCCGACGAGCCGCGATGCGCTTGGCGATATGATCAAGATCGGCCGGCGTGGCTCGCTCAACTGCACGCTTATTGCCGAAGGCCGCCAAGGCCATGCCGCCTATCCCGAGAAGGCGGACAATCCCATTCCAAAGCTCATGCGGCTGCTTACCGCCCTGACCGCCGCGCCGCTCGACACAGGTACTCCGCATTTCCAGCCCTCGAATCTCGAAATCGTGTCGGTGGATGTTGGTAACCCGGCGTTCAACGTTATTCCCGCCGAGGCGCGCGCGCGTTTCAACATACGCTTCAACGATCTCTGGACGCCGGAGACGCTCGCGGCGGAGCTGCGGCGCAGACTGGATTCTGTAGGTGAGAAATTTACGGTCAATTTCGAGCCTTGCAATGCGGTTGCGTTTTTGACGAAGCCCGGCGCCTTCACGGACCTTGTCGCTAAGGCCGTTGAAAAGAAAACGGGACGCCGCCCCGTGCTTTCAACGAGTGGCGGCACATCGGACGCGCGCTTCATTCAGGCCTATTGCCCAGTCCTCGAATTCGGCGGCATTGGCGCGACCGCGCATATGGTGGATGAACACGTCGCGATTGCGGAAATTGAGGCTTTGACAGAAATCTATGCGGCGATTTTGGAAGACTATTTTGGTAAGGAATAATCCCCTTTTGTAAGGAATGAGCCCCCAATCGGACAAAAACGTTTCACGTGAAACACTTTTGTCCGATTGGGACCCAAAACCTTGCAAGCCCACATATTTCTCTCGGCTTTAAACGAGTGGGATTGCGCGAAAAATCTGTCGTTTTGGCGATCGGCGGCCAATGGATCGCTGCCCTCCTTGCCACCGCAAAAGCCGCCGTTCTTGGCGTCACGGCTGCAGGCGCTTGAGGCACTCACTATAATAGCCACCGCCGTTCTGGCTCCATTTCATGCCACCATTGGCGTTGATTTCTCGATTGGCTTTGAATTGATCGTAACAGGTGTTGAGGTACGCTTCTTGAGGCTCCTCACCCGCATGGAACGGCGATATCGAGGAGGGATAGATGGCGGTGTCCGGATCCGGGGGGACGCTCCTGACGTCAGCTTCCATGGTTACTCGCTTAACCCTAGGTTCCGCGGAAATGATGGTATCGCTACGCGTGAACTCGGCATAGGGGGTCAAAAGAACGGCTCCGGCCGCAACCGTGACAGGCAAGATAAATGTCTTAATGGGTGCAAGTGCCAATAGAAACGTCTCCGCACCCCGCCGTTTCGGCATGGCGGGTGCAACGGAAGGGTCGCGGTTCGAGGGCTGAGGCAGGATGCGCGGTCTTTTCCCTGAGAGCCTTCGGAGCATAGTGTACCAATGCGGCTTAGGGCCGCGAGGCGCGGGATGTTTATCGATATGGAGCATCTCCGCGAAAACCGTTACGAAATCCGCTTCCTTTTTGAGATACCGGAGAATGTTGTCACGAAACGCCCGGTCGTGCGGGGAAAGCGTTCTGCCGTCGCCCTGCAGAAGGCGCAAAATCGAACCGGCTTGACCCTGGGTCAACACCCCAATCGCGGCAAGCGCGTCGAATTGAATGCGGGCGGTAGCAATGAGTTCATCGGGGGATTCGAGGTGTTCCGGTTCATGCATGGCGTGGTGGTTTCCGATTTTAACAGCTATCCCGATCCGCTCCTAGGATGCCTCCCGAAAGAAGGCCAACAACGCCTTCATGAATACGCCGTGACCTTCTGTCGCCCCCTTTTGCGGGCGCGCGATGGGCCATGAGAATGCCGCTGCCGAAGAAACCCGCGAGCCCGTCAATCGCGCTTTTGCTATCAACCGTTTTGCGGCGCTTGAAATCGCCTCGGAATGACGGCCATTGAAAATACCAACCGTCCATTTCGCGAAGCTGTCTTACAAATATTTCAGCGCTTGCCGGGCCATCATAAGCGGCACCTTTCACGTCCCTCACGAGGAGAAAGCGAGCTTGAACAAAGATTTTTTCGATCGCGCTTCGCCAGATTTCGCTGCCCGCCGCGCCGAGGCACGCAAGATGCTCGATTCGCTGGACCCCGCCATGCGGAGCGGCGCCCCATCCGCCGATCCCTTGCGGCGAGAGTGGTTCGAGGCAGTTTACTCTTTGGCGAACGGCGACCCGGCCCGCGTACCTTGGGCCAATCTCGCGCCGCATCCGCTGACGCAGGCCTGGGTCGTGGCCCATGCGAAAGAGATTTCGGGCTTGAGGGTTCTCGATGTCGGTTGCGGCCTTGGCGACAATGCTGAATGTTTTGCGGCAGCAGGTGCGAACGTCACGGCTTTTGATTTCGTGGGCGAGGCAGTCGAATGGGCGAAGCAGCGGTTTCCCGCAACAATGGTCGCCTATGCCCAGGGCGATCTCTTCACCCTACCGGAGGACTGGCGCCAAAATTTCGATCTCGTCCATGAATGCTATACGTTGCAGGCGCTTTCCTCGGAGCTGATTCCACAAGCCCTCGCGGCCCTGAAATCCGCCTTGGCGCCTGGCGGCAAACTTCTCATTGTCGCTCGGGCCAGAGACGAGGCGGACGAGATCAAAGGGCCGCCCTGGCCGCTGCCACCCTCGGTATTCGATGAGGCGAAGCGCCAAGGCCTCGCGGCTCTATCGATCGAGGATATTCCTGCGGTCACAGGTGGCGCGTCGCGGCATTGGCGCACCGTGCTCCGCCGCGCCGGGGATGTGTGAGGCCGGTGCGGCGCCGAGGAAGTGGATGAGGACGGTCCAGCGTTTACAATTGCACGGATTTCAGTATGTCCGTCAGCAGTTCCCTCCCGCCTTCGACACTTTCATTTCCATGAAACCGAGAAATTTCGAGATGATTATCCTCGAAAATATCGATCTCCATTCTCACCCCAATCATTGTTACGGACAGCCGCACGGAGTCATGTCTTGTTCTTTCGATAAAGAAATGAAGATGAGCTTTTTCAAGGGCCTTAATCGTATCAAAAAGCGCAGATGACACCTAAATGCCTCCGTGGCAAGAAGTCGTAGCCTATGCCGCCTCCGAAAATTCCAGAAGCGCCGCTTTCATCCCATCACTGACAATGATCTTGCCGGTCGAATTCGGCTGGAATTTGATCGCGCTCATCTCGAAGCCTGCTTCGATCAACGGCTTTTCGATCACCGCGAAATTCTGCTTGGACGAGATCTCGGATTCGAGATCGAAAACAGCGAACTCGAAGGAAGGCAAGCTAGGGTAGGCGTAAAGAAGCCCGCGATTGTCGTAGATTGCATAAGCTCTCTTGGCGTCTCCCGTGATCACATCAAGCGCGACAGTCGGAAACGGCACGGCTATTCGTCTGAGATGCTTTTTCGGAACGTCCAATATCCATATGGCATCCGGCAGACAGCACGTGACGAAGGCAAGATGGTCGCCAAAAGTGTAGCCTGCCTCGATCTCTATGAAAGAGTCCCTGAACCCACTGGGAATCATGAGGTCTTCGAGACCGAGTGCGAAAGCGCCCTCACGCGTAAACGTACAGACCACATGGTGCAGATAGAGGAGATCGGAGCGGCTTCTCACCCCCTCTTCATAATAGCTCACGAAGATATAGTTCTTGGAGAGTAGCAGGCGGTGAGGGCTTCCGATGGCGAGCTTTCTCCAACTCTTGCCCGAAATGATCACGGCCTCGGACTCATCTCTGTACCAGGCAATTACCGAGTCCAGTTCGAACCACCTTACATGCTCAAGGTGAGGATAATCTCCCTTCAGCCATGATCGAGATGCTCGATGATTGAGATAGAGCGTCGTAGTCTCGCCATGTTCGGCAAGGTACGCCAACCCGAGCTCTTCGTGTAGGTCAAAGCATTTGACATGGTGCGAATCGATCTCAGTCAGGTTTTTCAAGGCGGCTTTCATCGATCGTCACTCATCGCGCGGGTTAACTTCGTCCGCTGGATTGATCGGATAGCATGTTTTGACGTTCATATTGGAGTCGAGTACCACCACATAGGTATTTGTTGGAATCGGTTGCGCACTCTCGCGAATTCCCGACGTTCCTATAGTGTAGGGCGTTTTTTTGCCAGTAGCAGTGTTCATCTCAAATACAGAACCGGCGATGACCACTCCCCCTCCCCACCGGCCGGCGGCGACATCCAATGGGGTCGCCTTCGCCCAAGCTCCTTCGATCAAGCCTCTGATCTTTTCCTCTGTCGCATATTCCTCGTTGAATTTCCCATTATCCGAGGGAGCGGATGGACCGTGTTTTCGAATTATGTCTTCGATCTTCTCTCGCGTGACAATCGGAGCGGGAGAAACCTGGGCATATTGCGCGCCGGGCACGAGGGTGGGGGGATTAGCGTCCGATCGCACGGCGCCCGCCACGCGAACAGGGACGATCTCGATATGCCTATTACGCGGCAATCGGCCTTGCGAGCCGATCCCGGACCCGGTATCTCCCGATGTCCATTGCCCGCTCCCGTGTCCGCTCCCGGCCGGCACGCGCGGCTGATCGGGATCGTATTTCTCCAAGTCAAGTGCTGCCCATTCGATGCCTAGTGCTTTCATTAGCGCTTCCGGCGAAAGGCCGGACTCAAGAATCTTCATAGCAAGGAACAATCGATACGCGGTGTCCTCGTCCGCGTCGGGCAAATCGATGGCAATTGCTCACGCCCCGTT
>PLUZ01000319.1 GCA_003162995.1 Methylocapsa sp.
ACGCAATCCGCCTCCCCCTCCAAGGCCTGCCGATCCCAAGCGTCGCTTGACCAACACGCGCGGGGCGTGAGCAATTACTCAACAAAAGCAATGGAATTCTATTGGCTTTGCCACAAGTATTGAATATATATCTGGATAGCGACTTTATTAACCCACAACGCGATTTTCTAACCAATCCACAGAATACACTCACATTCGACAGGGGCGTCGTCACCGGGCACAAATACGTGGCCCAGAGCTCGGCAAAGACGGTTGTCGATACAGTCACAGCCCTTCCCCGCGCCTTCGTGCCCTCCGTCAGCTTCACATCGAACACGCAGGTTGTGACCGGCGGCGGCAAGCCCGCGCAGACTACCACTACGACACAGGGACGACGACCACACCACCCAAGACAGGACTCTGAATCTCGTGCCAATGCCGTTCCGCCGAGAACTGCAATGGGGAATATTGCCGACAAGGGAATGGCCCGGCTACTACTACATTCAGTGAGCAAGAACATGTCCAATGCAATGCGACATTTGCAAATATTCGTGCCTGTTATAGCTGTGCTAATTAATAGCTCAAACGCAATAGCATCATGTAGTACAGACACGCCCGGATGTTATGGTAAAGTAACTTTTACAAATATAAATGAAAATACTTACATTTGCATAAGAATTTTTCCACCAAGTAAAAAGCATTTCGATTTACCACCTATTACTCAAAGCAATGTTAGTGAGGCATGTGTGACTCCACTGACAAGGATGTGTATCAAAACGGGCATCCAAACAGCCTCCATAGATTGCAGTACGACTATTAAAGACACCGATTGCGACAAGGCGAAACTGACAATTATTGGCGGGGTTGACAATAGCTTTCAACATAAATGTAAAATAGCCAAGCCATGGGTAAGGTAAGTTTTAGCCCAATGAACTCGCTTGGCGGAAACTGTCTGCTTGCCAGATGCTTTGGGTTTCAGTTCCTGTTCGAGATAGGTCCTATAATTTTCGAAGGCAGCAATCGCGGAATCGTTGGACGCCGTGAAGTCGCGTTTGAGCTCTTGATCCTCCACGGCGGCGAAGGCCGCAGGGGCGCCAGTCTTCAGGAAATCGATCGAGCCCGCGACATTGCGGATTGCGATGTCAACGAATGCCCTCGGTGGATGCTCGATATTGGCCTTGCCCCTCGCGAGTAGCATTGGAATCTGATCCTCGCGGGCGATGACCGACCGCAAGCGATCTGCAAGCGGCGCAAAATCACGATGAACGAGATCGAAGACCGCCGAGGTCGCGCTGCGCACGTAAACGTTTGGGTCCTTCTGCCAGTACCTTATCGTCTCGAGGTCCAGAAGCTTCCCTTTGATGCCGTTGATCAGCATCTCTCTGTCGTCGCGGTCGCCAGCCGACAGTGTCGCCGGATCGATTGCAGTGAACTCATCGAGTGCCTTGTGCAGCCGCGCAGCGTTTTTGGTCTGGCCGTCTCGACTCAGATCATCGACCTCGGCATCGTAATCATGCACGCCAATGTCAGTTGCGGCGATCGGGTGAGCCCGAAATTCATCATTGTAAAAGGCCTCGACGACGCTCTGAAACGACTGCGCCTTGGCCGGCGCGGCCCCCGCGAGAACTGCGGCGGCTAACGCCGCTCCGGTCATGAGTTTCATTAACATCGAAATCGAGCCCCCCATCGCGAAAGTGTGGCCCTTTATAGAGCATATTACGAATTGGATTACGAAGCCGAGGCAATGAGCGGCAATGCCCTAGTACATATTAATCTTGACGTTCAACTCTACCTCTCGGGATTGCCGGTTTCGTCCTGCTCGAACACGATTGCATTCGCCGCGCCCACAAAGTTTAACTGTCGCGTGCTCTTTGTATCGGGAATATCATGGCGCTGTCACGCACCGATCGCAACCGTACCGCCGAGGACGATTTCCTCGGCCATCCGCGCGGGTTGACTTTTCTGTTCACCACCGAGATGTGGGAGCGCTTTTCGTATTACGGCATGCGCGCGCTGCTCGTCCTTTACATGGTGAAATACCTTCTGCTGCCCGGCCGTAATGATGTCATCGGAATAGGCACCCTGCGCGGCGTGCTCGAAAGCATATTCGGCCCGCTCGGCGTGCAACCCTTCGCATCGCAGATTTATGGTCTCTATACCGGGTTTGTTTATCTGACCCCCCTCTTTGGAGGCTGGCTTGCGGACAACCTGCTCGGTCAGCGCCGCACCGTGATCCTTGGCGCCGGGCTGATGGCGGTCGGCCATTTCATGATGGCATTCGAACCGCTGTTCCTGCTGGCGCTCTTCACGCTCATTCTCGGCAATGGCGCCTTCAAGCCCAATATCTCCACCCAGGTCGGTAGCCTCTACGCGCCGGGCGACCATCGGCGCGACCGCGCCTATTCGATCTTTTACGTCGGTATCAATGTCGGCGCGTTCCTCGCGCCCCTCATCTGCGGCACGCTCGGCGAGGAGCTGGGCTGGCACTATGGATTTGCCGCCGCCGGCGTCGGTATGACGATCGCGCTCGCTTTCTACCTCTACGCCTCGCCCATGCTGCCGCCGGACGAGATGCACAAGGCCAAGGCCGCCGGACTCGACAAGAAGCCTCTCGACCGCAACGAATGGCGCGCCATCCTGGCGCTGATCGCGTTGTTTCTGCCGACCACGATGTTCTGGGCCGCCTATGAGCAGCAGGGCAACACCATCGCGTTGTGGGCTAGCGACCATACCGACCGGACCATCGATCTCATTGTTTGGCACGCCGAAATCCCGGTGACCTGGTTCCAGGCCTTTAACCCCTTTATGATATTCGCCTTCACGCCTTTCATCATCGCGTTCTGGACATGGCAGGAGAAGCGCGGAATGGAGCCGTCGACCGTCACCAAGATGGCGCTCGGCTGCTTCGGCGTCGCCCTGTCNNCAGGTGCGGCATGGTCGGCGGGCGGCAATTCGGCGACTTGGTGGTGGCTGTTCTCCTATTTCGTCGTCATCACCATCGGCGAGCTCTATCTCTCCCCCATCGGCTTATCGTTGGTTTCGAAGATTGCGCCAGCGCGCATGATCTCGACGATGATGGGCCTGTGGCTCGGCACCAGCTTCATCGGCAATTTTGTCGCCGGCTGGCTCGGCAGCTTCTGGAGCTCGACGGACAAGATGAGCTTCTTCATTATGATCGCCGCTGTCGCGGCAATCGCCGGCGGGGTGATCTGGTCCTTCAATCGCCCGCTCAAAGGCATCCTGCAGGGCTAGGATCGGCATGGTTATTGGCCAAGAATAGGCGGTTTTGGAGCTGATTTGGCTATGCGGGCTGTGAGCGCCCCGGAGTTGCGGACCTTTCTGCCGCCAGCTGACGAGCTCCCACGGGTCAGGACGGCCTTCGCGGTTCAGCTTGTCCCGGAACCATTCGACCGTGAGAATCTCCGCACCGAGCCGATCGAGGCCGGCAAGAAGAAGGTGATCGCTTCCGTGGTCATTTGATATACTTCGCGGCCTGGTCGGCGAGGCATGTTCCGCCTGCCGGCCGCGTGAAGGTCGGGCCGGCCAGCTCGTCAGCGATCTGGAAAGATTGCCCGAAGAAATTGACAAGCCGCCATTTTGCCGCTTCCGGGATAGCGCGCCGATGTCGCCATTGGCGCAGTGTCGCCCGCGGATAGCCGAGCACATCGGCTACGTTTTCAAGTTCTTCCCTCGTGAGGATTAACATGGTGGAAAGATCTCCAGAAACCCTGTCACAGGGTGTGACATATGTCACGGGTCAGGAAAACGACAATATCCCCCGACAAAGCTCTCGCAATCGTTAGTGCTGCAAGAAAGCGCCCTGTCCCAAGTGTTTGGGCCGTCACCTTTGGGTACAGGGAGGTTTGGAGGGTGAACCTAGCCGAAGCTGAGCTCGGGTCGTTCGTTCCCACCGTTCCAGTCCTGAACCCTACGTCAGCGGCCGCACGGTGATGGTCGTCTTGGCCGTGGCGCCATAGACCTTCGACACATGCAAAACCGCCACTTGCTCGTCTTCAAGGAAAACAACATCAGTCAAACCGTCCAGGATCAGCTTGACGAGATTTTGGGCGGCGGGCGCCGTGATCTTCCAGTGCATAGACGCGCGCCTCGCCTTGGTCCACTTGAGCGGCGGGAGATATTCGAGGCTGATCCATAGCTCGACCGGTCCCGTCCAAGGCTTCTCGCCACACATGGCCCGCTCGGCGGCTTTCACGATCGCGCTGATATAGAGACTATGTGGTGTCCGCAGCCAACTCCGGCTGGCGGACGGTGGACGTGGAGCTTCGCCCGGAATGACGATCCGGATTTCCGGTACAGCCGATTCCGGTTCCGACGGAATTAGGGCCACGCTTTCGTCGATGGCTGGAAGATCGTTCATATCTGCCGCACAATTCCTACCCCACAGGAGAAATCGAGCCAGTTCTCCCCGAGCCTCGTCAGGGTGAGCTTCGCTCAAGAACCCTTATGGTGCGTTGGTCGCGCTTCTTTGGTCGCAAAGCGGCCTCGCGCCCGTTTCTCGTGGGTGCGACATCGTCCCAATCAAAAACCACAAGGCGGTCCTCCACCTCAGGCTCAAGCAGGTGAGGTGTGGCGCGACGGGTTTGTTCGTCCCGGTGAAGTTGAAGCCTGTGAAACATCGCATGCAATCCTTCGTTTGTGTTCGGATTCGTCCGCACTTGCCGCNNCAAAGGGATTCGTCCGCACTTGCCGAACTTGCGGGGGATGCGGGGAATGCGGGGGTTGGATAGGCCAAACCCCACGGGCTGAATCGTGTTTAAAAGCTGTTAAGCTTGAGGCTGTTCATTTTTTAATACCTTTTTTCTAGACAGAACGGCATGAACACCCCCCGCATCGTCCGCATCCCCCGCAAACATTACCCTTCAGGTTTCAAATCCTCGAACGGCGGTGGTCCCGGTTTGAATGGAGATGGTTTTGTTTCCCCATTCGGTTTTGGCAACGGATGTGCGACGGACGGACCAAACGGATTGATGGGCCCAGCCGCTTGTCGTGCCGCCAACATCTTTTCAACTTGAACTTTCGTCGCGGCATTTTGCGCGGCATGTTCGGCGGCCGCGGCAATCTTTGCAGCAGCATCCATCCCGGCCCTTTCCACCGCCTCAGCCTCGACCGTCTTGGTGCCATCCGGGTTCAACTCTGGTTGAAATTCAACCCAGAAGAACGGGATTTTCTTATGCGTGTCCCACCGGTTGCGGAGGGTTAAAATTCCGCCCGCAACGGCCGTTGTCGCGCCAACAATCGATTTTAGGGCTTTGGGAACGGACCTCACCGTGGGTCCCTTCGCATCCCTGGTGGTGCAGAAATAGCGCAAACTTACGATGGCTTCCTCTTCCGGCCCGCCGCTGTCTTTGGCTTCGTTAGCGCTCGCGCTCAGGCAGGCGAGAACCTTGACTGTACTGAACTCGTTCTCAACGCGTGGCATATTTGCGCCGGCTTCCGGCGGGGACGGGAAAAGGCCATGCAGTGCTTGAAGAATTTCCCCTCGCGCAAGCGCTTCATCATCCCCTTCCCGCTCGCCTTCGAGGAAGATTTCCTGGAACGAAATCCGCTGTTCCGGTAGCGTGTCCGGTGTATTCGCCGCGAATTCCACAGGCGAGCCAACCAGCCGTTGCCAAACCTTGAAGCGCGTGCCCTCGCGCTGTTCGTGGGGCGCGAGCAAAATCGTAAACAAGGCGCAGAGAATTTTACCTCGATGGTCCCACGTCCAAGCTAAAGGATCGCTATGGACAAAGGCGCGATTTTCCGGATCGGGCTGCGCGGTCGTGATCGTGATCGTCAAGTTTCTTGAGGCGAGATCGCCAACGGGGCGGATGCAATTGCCGGTGAATGTTTGGATCGTAAAGGCGTCGGCAGTGCCAATGCCGGTGATGCCAAGAATGCGGTCTGAATAGGTCTCGGCGGTACAAGAGCGCTCGATCGACGGGCAGGAAATTGCGGCGCCACGAGGGATATTATCCCAAATGAGGGTGGGTAAGCCTTCGAGCAAATATGCGAAGAGCGCTTTCTTGCGTTCGGTCGGATCCCCGGACCAAGCCGCCGCCGCCGGTTTCACGCCGAGCGTCGCTAAAGCGATCATCATCAAGACCGTCGTCTTGCCGCCGCCGCGCTGCCCGGCGGTCACCGTGTAGACCGGCCGATCCGGGATCAAGCAGCGCTCGATGATCGACAGCGCATAGGCGACGAGAGTGGCTTTGCCCTTCCGATCCGTCATGACATCGACGAACCATTCGTCTGTCAGGAATTTATATGCGGCGCGGACGGCCTCGGGGGTGCAGTCCTCCCGTTTCGGGATATGGCGCATCAAGGTTTGGTCTATGCGAAAGGAGACCCGCCGCTCGCGATCGAGGCCGTTTTCAGCCAATAGAGTCCCATCCGGCAAGACAACGGGGAGTGTCATCACCCCATGCACGCGGGGCGCTTTGGATGTTTTCAAACCCAAATAATGCAACACGAATTTTGCGGGAGGCGCGACATAGCGCTCGCCGTCAAAGGTCCTATCGACAAAAGTAATGTAATGGCCAACTTCACGTTCCAAGGAGAGCTTGTCATGCTTGGAGAGAAGGAACTGCTCCGGCGCCTGCAGGCGCGATTTTTCGTCCTCCTCCGCATTTGCGCCGGCGCTGGAAAGGGTATGCAGTCCAGGGGGATCGCGCGAGCGGATCTCTATCGGCCAACCTTCCGCATCGCGCATCGGCGGTTCGGCAAACTCTTGTCCTTCTTCCCGGGCCGCGGGGGTGTTCGCAAGGATTTCATCCCAGGTTTCCATCACGGGATTGATTTCGGTGTCGGCCGGCAACGCCGGGAGACGGACCCTTGTGCTTTCCCGAGAGGCTTTGTCTCGAAAGGCTTGTGCGCGCGCTTCGCGCTCGATCGCGAGCGCTTCCTTCAGCGCCACTTCAGCAACGCGTTCTTTGCAGCCGGTGCGGTCGCCGGCGAGTCTCGCGAGCACCTTTCGCTCAACGACATCGATATCCATTTTGCTCGCCAAGCG
>PLUZ01000282.1 GCA_003162995.1 Methylocapsa sp.
CGCTCATGGTCTCTATCTCTTTGTTTTTTCGCATGATCTTATCCAAAAAGTCTGCAACTTTTTGGGATCTTGCCCTTGTTCGATTCATTTCATACGCGCTTTGGATGCGCCGGGGGACGGACTTTGGCGCGGCCGTGGCCAAATCGCAAGTCGCCGCGACGAATCCAACGGAGATTGTGCGCGGGAAAGCACGAAGCTTCCAGGTAACGCCGATCCTTTACCTGCCCTTAATCCGCCGGAATTAACATAAAAACGTTGCTTTAGCCCGAAGCAATGCCCCGGTTTCCGGTGCCGAGCCGGTCTGAGGCTAGCGGCTCGTTTGTCATGCCAAACCGCGAGACGGCGGGGCGCTACGAGGCGATCTGCGGCCAATCTTTAAGAATACAACGCAAGGATCGGTGAACGCGTGCCCCGCCATGCCGGAAGATCGCGAGCCTCAAGCCAAAAACACCGCTCGCCGGTGGCTTTTCTGCTCTATTGGGGCATGATCGCAACCGTCTGGGCCGTCGTGGCGTGTGCCGGCGTTATTGCCTATCAAGCAACGAAACTGCCGCCGGTCGACGCCCTTGCGGTGCCGAAACGGCCGCCGAACATTGCAATTCTCGACGAGAGCGGCGCCTTGCTCGCCAACCGCGGCGACACGGGAGGCGCTGCGGTACGGATCGCCGATCTGCCCCCCTACCTGCCGAAAGCCTTCATCGCAATCGAGGATCGCCACTTTTATTCGCATTTCGGAATCGACCCTTCTGGTATTTTGCGCGCCGCTTTTCATAATCTATCGAGCGGCGGCACGGTGCAGGGCGGTTCGACCCTGACGCAGCAGCTCGCCAAGAATCTTTTTCTGACCCAGGAACGGACCGCTTCGCGCAAAATCCAAGAAGCGATCCTGGCGCTCTGGCTTGAGCATAAATATTCGAAAACTCAGATTCTCGAATTGTATTTGAACCGCGTTTATTTCGGCTCCGGCGCCTATGGCGTCGAAGCAGCGGCGCAAAAATACTTTGGCCACGGCGCCCGCAATGTGACGCTCCCGGAAGCGGCGATCCTCGCCGGGCTGATGAAGGCGCCAGCGAGACTTGCGCCGAATCGCAATCCGGCCGGTGCCGCCGAGCGCGCGGAGCAAGTCGTCGAGGCGATGCGTCAGGAAGGTTTCATCACCGATGCGATGGCGTTGCTCGCCCTGGCGCATCCCGCGCAAGCCATCCGGGACCAAAATGCGAGCTCGATCAATTATGCCGCGGATTTCGTGATGGACTCGCTCGATGATACAATCGGCGCGATCGATGAAGATATCACTGTCTCGACGACGCTCGACAGCGGCTTGCAGGGCGCGGCGGAAAAAACTCTCACGGAGGCGCTCGATCACAAAGGCGCATCCTTTAACGTCGGCCAGGGCGCCCTTGTCGCACTCGCCCCCGACGGCGCGATCAAGGCGCTGGTGGGAGGCCGCAATTATGCGGACAGCCAATTCAACCGCGCGGTTTCGGCGAAGCGGCAGCCCGGCTCTGCGTTCAAGCCTTTTGTTTATCTCGCCGCGCTCGAAAGCGGCCTCACCCCGGACTCGGTGCGCGAGGACGCACCGATCAATGTGAAGGGCTGGCAGCCGGAAAATTACTCGCGCGAATATTTCGGTCCCGTCACTCTCACCAAGGCGTTGTCGCTCTCCTTGAATACGGTGGCGGTACGTCTTGGCCTCGAAGTCGGCCCAAAGGCGATCGTCCGGGTCGCGCACCGGCTTGGAATCATGTCCGATCTTTCCGCCAATCCCTCCATCGCGCTCGGCACATCCGAGATCACGCCCCTCGAAATCGTAACCGCCTACGCAGCCTTCGCCAATGGGGGCATCGGCGTGCAGCCGCAGATCATTGCGAAGGTGAAAACCGCTTCCGGCAAGCTCCTCTACCAGCGCAAGGGCGCAAGCAATGGCCGGGTCATCGATCCAAACTATGTGGCGATGATGAATGCCATGATGCAGGAAACCCTGTTGACCGGCACGGCGCGTAAAGGCGGTGTGCCGGGCTGGCAGGCAGCGGGGAAAACCGGCACGAGCCAGGATTGGCGCGACGCATGGTTCATCGGCTATACGAGCCATCTCGTCGCCGGAGTCTGGCTCGGCAACGACGATAATTCACCANNTAAAAAAGCCTCTGGCGGCACGCTTCCGGTTGAGATCTGGTCGCACTTCATGCGGGCCGCGCATCAAGGCGTCCCGCCGCAACCGCTTCCCGGCGGGATTTGGCACGAGTATAGCCCCGCTGGCGTGCCGGTGGCGAATAACAATGGGTGGCCCTTGCCGCCGGGCTTGTTCGGCGCGCCCTTTACCAGCCAACCGCGGCAGGTTGCGGCACCCCCGTCCCCGCCAAGGGAATTGCCGGCGCGCGTCAACGAAGCGGCGCAAGCCCCATCCCCCCGTAACGGCAGCAACGTCCCGCTGCCGCCGGCGGACATCCCCAACGCCGGGATGCCGGGACAAAGACGCGGCGCGCAATCCCGGCAACCAAACATTTTTGAGCAGCTGTTTGGCGGCTAAAGCATCATTTAAAAAAGATGCAATGAGCGCAGCGCGGTCTAACCCGGCAAGGCCACCAGGCCTTTGGCGTAGCGCCGCGCATTGGCCGCATAATGCGCCGCGCTCTCGCGTAGCCGCTCAGCCGAGGCGGCATCAAGGGTGCGCACGAGGCGGGCCGGGCTGCCGATAATGAGACTATCGTCCGGAAACTCCTTGCCTTCGGTCAGCAAAGCATTGGCGCCCACGAGGCAATTGCGGCCGATCTTGGCGCCATTTAAAAGCGTCGCGCCCATGCCGATGAGGCTGTTTTCGCCGATCGTGCAGCCATGCAGAATCGCATGATGGCCAATCGTGCAATCCGTGCCAATGATCAAGGGATAACCCATGTCGGTGTGCAGCAGCGACCCGTCCTGCACATTGGATCTGGCGCCGACGAAAATCTCTTCATTGTCGCCGCGCAGGACGGCGCCGAACCAAATCGAGACATCGGATTCAAGCCGCACCTTGCCAATGATTTGCGCATCTGGCGCGATCCAGAACCGATGATCACCCGGCAAAACAGGGGAAATGCCATCGAGCGCGTAGAGCGGCATTGCGGGAGCGCCCCTAGAATTCTTCAAGATCGAAATCGAGGATCGCCATCTGCAAGGTAAAACTCTTGCCCTTGGGATCATCCGCCGAGATCACGCCCAGAAAATCATCGCCATTGTTCAGTTCGACCGAGTCGTTTTTTTTGCCGCGTGGCACGATTGTCAATTTGTCGGTTTCGAAAAGCCGCCGCAAATATTCCTGCAATACCGGCCGCTCGACTGGAATTTTCATCTCGAAGGCAAAAGACCTGTCGCCATCTTCATCGTCGACCGTGATCGCGCCAATCTGGCGCTCGCCGAGATGCACGTCAGCGTCATCGGAATTGCGTTTGCCGGGCGTGACTTTGATCCCCTGATTGCCGAGGGCCTTGCGCAGGAATTCCTGCAGTTTCTGCAATTCCGCTTTATCCACGACATGCTCCGGAGCCGCTAAGGCCAACACGCTTCACCGGACTGCGTGCTGCTCACGCTCCTGGCGGGCCAGACCTCTGCCAGAAAACTTGGCCATCGGCAACCATGGTCAACGCCAAATCAAATTATTCGCTGACCGGCGCCAGAGCAAGGATTTGATCCATGGTGCGTGAAGGTTCGGCGCAGCCCGCGTCGCCGACAATTCTGGCCGGCACGCCCGCCACCGTTTTATTGTCTGGAACGGAGTGCAGCACGACTGAACCGGCGGCAACCCGGGAGCATCGGCCAATCTCGATATTGCCGAGAATTTTGGCTCCGGCACCAATCAGCACACCTGGCTTGATTTTCGGATGGCGATCGCCGCGTTCCTTGCCGGTGCCGCCCAAGGTCACGTCTTGCAGCATGGAAACATCGTCGCCGATCACGGCCGTGGCGCCGACGACAAGACCGGTCGCGTGATCGAGGAAGATGCCTTTGCCGATCCTGGCTGCCGGATGAATATCGGTCTGGAATACCTCGGATGAACGGCTCTGGAGATAGAGGGCGAAGTCTTGGCGGCCGGCGGTCCAAAGTGCATGCGCCAGCCGATGCGTCTCGATCGCGTGAAACCCCTTGAAATAGAGTACAGGCTCGATCAGCCGCGTGCAGGCCGGATCGCGATCGACCACCGCTGCGATGTCGGCGCGGAAGGCCTCCGGAATCGCAGGATCGGCAGCGATAGCCTCGAAATAGGCCTGCTCGATAAGATCGCTAGGAAAGGCCTGGTGCCCGAGCCTCGCGGCCAGCCGGTGGACGACCGCTGCTTCCAGAGAGTCCTGATTGAGGATCGCCGAAAAGAGAAAACCGGCTATGTCCGGCTCCTTGCCGACAGCCTCTTCAGCCTCCGCGCGCAGCCGCGCAAACACAGGATCGGTGCGTGCGAGCGTGACGACTTTTGCCGTCCCCGTGGCGGAAATCATGACACGCCTCCCAGCCGGCTTCGCCTTGGTGATCGAGGGTACCTTAAAGTCTTATTGTACCGTCATTAGCACGGTAGAAAAAGTTGTGCGAGCCGAGTTTGACAGCCATGCGAAAACATATAGGCAGCCGGCGGCAAGCCGGTCAGGGGCGTTGTTCAAGGAATTCAAGCACGCTGTCTTTATAGACTTTGTCGCCTACCGCGCGATTATGATCGCGGCCCGGAATATCCACCGCGCGCGCCGCACTGAACAAGGCAGCAAGCCTATGCGGATCGCCCGCGACATCGTCCTCCGTGCCGACCGCGATCAGGACGGGGAGACCGATTTGCCCGACTTCCCTCTCGCTCATGAGCTGGCGGGCACCGCGCGCGCATGCGGCGAGCGCCTTGAGATCACTCTTGGTCGCCTCGGCGAAGCTGCGGAACATCCGCTGCATCGGATCGGTAACATCGGCGAGCGCAGGCGCTTCCATGGCCTCCGCGATGGAAGGCGGTAGCGAGCCGCGATCGACCAAATGATAACCAAGGCCGCCGAGGATCATCGAGCGCAGGCGGCTTTTGTGCGCCTTGGCAAGAAAGGCGGCGATCCGCGCGCCCATCGAATAGCCCATCACATCGGCCACCTCGATATGAAGATGATCGAGAAGCGCGCGGGCATCCTCCGCCATGATCTGCGTGGCGTAGGCTGCGGGATCGTAAAATTTCTCGCTGCGGCCATGCCCCCGATTGTCAAAAGCGATAACGCGGCGTCCTGCTCCGGTCAAGGTTTTCACCCATTGCGGAAAAACCCAGTTCACCGCATGGGTCGAGGCAAACCCATGTATGAGAAGGATCGGCTCGCCGCGATCGCCCGACGTTGGCCGCTCGTCGATAAACGCCAAGCGGACGCCATGATCCGAGAATTCGAACATGCCTGGTCCCCGTTTCGAGGCAGTTTAGCCCCGATCCCCGGCGGCATTTGTCGTGCTAAGTGTGAAGTTTTGCGGGAGATGGTGGCGAATTTGGCGAATCTGCGTTATGTTCTTTCCAAATTTGTTCGAATTGAGCCCAGTTTCCATGAACCGTTTTGAACGCCGCCCGCTCTCCGCGGGAGAAGCCGAAATCGAATATCTCGACGGCGAATTCCGGATTTTGCGTCCCGGCGCTTTCGTGCGCTGCGCAGTGACCGGCGCCACGATAAAGCTTGAGGATTTGCGCTACTGGAATGTCGATCTGCAGGAGCCCTACGCCAGCCCGGAGGCCAAGCTGCAAAGGCTCGGTATCAAGCCAAAGGGTTCTTTGTAGAGGTTTATAGAGGACAGTCCTGAGCCATCTTCGCGGAGCGGAGCATCTGGAAAATGTTACCATCCGCTGCGGCTGGCGATCTTTGCCGGAGAGTGTCGGCTCGATCGGCCGGCTGATAAGCGAGAGCCGGCCTCACGCATCCCCCCCTCTTGACGCGACGATAGCCTGCGCGAGATAGGGCTTGAGCGCCATGACGATGCGATTCGAGGCGCCGCCAAGTGTCTCTGCCGTCTCGGCGGCAGCGCGCGCCATCGCCCGCAGTTCGGCTTTGTCAAAGAAAAGGAGCGCCAATTGTTTTGCGAGCGTTTCCGCGTCAAAAACCAGCCTGCCACCGCCAGCATGATCCAGCGCTTTATAAATTTCCTCGTAATCATCGACATCCGGGCCATGCAGAATCGCACAGCCAAGGCTTGCCGCCTCGACCGGATTTCTGCCGCCGTCGCGGCATAGGGATTTGCCCGCGAAAATAATGCCTGCACCGCGGTAAAATAATCCCGCTTCACCCCTTGTATGGGCTATGTAGATTTCCGGCAGCGGCGCACTTTCACGATCGCCGCCGCGCAGCCCCACCGTCAGTTTCATTTTCACGGCGCTTTGCGCGATTTCAAACCCGCGTTTGGGGTTATGCGGCACGATCACGGTCAACAGGTCCGGAAATAGCAGCGTTAGTTGCCGGTGCGCCGCCATCGCGATCTCTTCCTCGCCGGGAAAGGTTCCATCGGCGACCCACACCGGACGCGTCCCGATCCGCGCGAGAAGCCGCGCCAAGCTGTATTGATCCACTGGCGGTAGCGCAAAATCATATTTGAGATAGCCGGTCACCTGAATTTCACGCATGCCAAGCTTCGCAAAACGCCCCGCGTCCGTATCTGTTTGCGCGAGACAGAGATCAATCCGCCCCAGAATCGATCCAACAAGGGCCGGTAATTTGCGCCAAATCAGAAAGGACCGCGCGGACAAGCGGGCATCGACGAGCGCGAGGGGAATTTCGCGGCGGCGGCTTTCAACGATGAGATTCAGCGGAATTTCCGCGCCGGAGATAAGGACGATATCCGGCCGCCAATGATCGAGAAATCGCGCCATGAATTGCGGCACATCGAGCGGCGCAAGTTGGTGCAACAATGGAGGCAGCCGGGGCGCGTGGAACGGGCCGGCAGCCGCATTGCCGGTTGCCAAAACCACGGTGAAGCCAAGCTGTCCGAGTTTTTCCACGAGGGGCGGCAGGACGGCCGCTTGCGCAGCGCTTGCCGCATGCAGAAGAGCGAGGGGCCCGCCGGGCCGCTCAAGAGACGGCCTGCCGAGCCGCTCGCCGNNCTTTCCCCGCCAGTACAGATATATTGGCCCGGTCAGCCCAAGGATCGCGCTTGCCAGACGGTAGGCAGCGAGAAGCAGCGGGGTTTTCACGGCGGCCCTGGATATTTCAAACGGACGGCCCCTCTTCGCGGACGCGTCTTTCCGAAAGGCCGGGAGAGAGATGCCACATTCAATTATGGTCTATCGAAGGGTCGATCAGACGATGCAGATGCGTCACGAAATAACGCATATGCGCATTGTCCACTGTTGCCTGCGCCTTGGCTTTCCAGGCTTGGACGGCCGAGGCGTAGTCGGAAAAAAAGCCGACGACATCGATCTTGGACAAATCGCGAAATTCGGTGCCGCTCAAATCCTTGAGTTCGCCACCGAATACAAAGTGGAGGAGTTGTTTGCCGTCCGTGGTCATAAGCTTCCCATCCAAGGATTGTGGTGGCCCCGTAGCCGTTTCCCGTCAAAGCTTTTGCATGTTTGATAAAACAATGAAAAAGCTCCCGGTCATTTGTTTCAAGCATTTTCTGTGCGCGAGCCCATTACCTGCTGCGCGGGAATTTGCGCCATGCTTTGGCTGTCGCTAGCGTTATCTTTTGGCAAGGCCGTTCACCAACCGTGCCGCGGCGTTGACTTCAGCATGAATTTGCTCCGGGGCGGCGGTGAGCAGACCGTGACGCGTATCCTGGCGATTATAGACAATCGCGCATCCGTCGAGGCTTGCCAAGCGGCCTCCCGCTTCATGGAGGATGAGATCGGCCGCCGCAATATCCCAATCATGGGAATTTTCCGAGGCGAAGCCGGCATCGAGCGCACCCGAGGCGACTGCGGCAATACGCAATGCAAGTGATGAAATCTTGGGCTGTAAATCAAATCGGAGCCCGGCTTCATGTAGCTGCTTGGCGAGGAACACCGGCGCCGCCACCCGTGCCTCCGCACCAATCGCGTGAATTTTCGATACCTCGATGATCTTGTCATTGAGCCTTGCACCGGCGCCCTTGATCGCAACATAGGTTTCCCCGAGCGCCGGCGCGTGGACGATACCGAAAAGCGGGCGTCCGTCCTCGACAAGCGCGATCGCAACGGCCCAGGCCGAGCGGCCTGACATAAAGCCGCGCGTGCCGTCGATTGGATCGACCACAAAAACCAGATTCTTCGAAAGTCGTGCCAGCGAATCCTCGGTTTCCTCGGAAAGCCAACCGGCTTCCGGCAGCAGGGTTTCGAGACGCTGCTTTAAAAACCGGTCCACAAGATAGTCGGCTTCGGTTACCGGAGAGCCTCCCGCCTTGTGCGAAATTTCCGCGCGAGTGGTCGTACCCGGACGAAAATAGGCAAGCGCCATCTCGCCGGCGTGACGGGCGGCTTCCACGAAAGAATCAACTAGGGCATCCCCATACGAGATTGGAATCAATGTCATCCGCCGAAACTGGGAGAAAGCTTTCTCTCGCTTATCGTGCTGCAATGCGGGAGACAAGCCTTTCCCTTTAAGGGTCCGGCGCCGGGCCTGCTTGGGCTTGGCTTACATGCAAAAGTTCCTTGGCGCCGTGAAAATTCCTAAACTTTTAGTCTTGGCGGAAACTGACCGGCAGCCATGGCGTGGCAAATTTATCGACAAATTCCCGTTTACCGTTGATTCACCTAAGAATTTAGCGAATTGGATCCACCCTCGGCCGAAACTCCCGCTATCTTGACTCTACGGCTGAGGCGAACATATGCGACAGGCTCTCTTTGCTTCCGACGCCCCAAACGAGTACCGGGCGTGGGCCGCCCATGATGCGCGCGCCGACGGCGGGTACCGGATGATCTTGCTGGCGCCGCGCCTTATCACGATCATGCGGTGTCTGCGGGGTGTGAAAATGCATCTCCAGGTGCCTATAGAGAATTATGCAGGCGTGGTTCTTGCCCGCGAGGAGCACCCGTCTGGCGGGTTCTTCAGCGTCCGCCTCGCGCATCGCGACCCGGAACTTTCGGTAACTTTACGCACTGCGAGCAATCGGGGCGAAAGCACGGATGCCTGGCGTCAATGGGTGGCGTATTTCGCCATGCCGGCGCTGATTGAACGCGGCGGCCAACCGGAGATCATCGACCTGCCGCTGCTCGCCGGGGCAGGCTCTCTCCCGGCACTTCCACGCCGCCGCAAGGCAGCCTTACCGAAACGGCGCCAGCGCCTTGCTTTTTGCCGCCAAAGGAGCCGTAGCGGCAGACGAGCGAAGAGCTTTCGTAACGGATGACGAAACCAGCAACGGAACTCTAATCGGCATGATGACAGCACGACAAGGATTATACGCCAGTCCGGCGTTTGCCAAAAAGGATATTGGTCCAAGAGGCCGGTCGTTCCGCCGAGCCTCATTCTCTATCCAGTCAGTTGGCGAGCGGCGGAATCCGCAGCACTTGGCCTGGATAGATCTTATCGGGATCGGACAACAAGGGCTGGTTGGCTTCAAAGATCAATTGATATTTGCTGCCATGACCATGGCCATATTCGGTTTCGGCGATCTTCCAGAGCGAATCACCGGACTTTACAGTATAAAACTTTGATTCAGGGGCTTTGTCGGCGGATGCGATATCGTTTTCGACCGTGGCAACACCAATCGAATTGCCGACGGCCAGGGCGATCTTCTCGGCCTCCGCCGTCGAGGCGGCGCTGCCAGTCAGCACGACTTTATCGCCCTCGGTCTTGACGTCGACCTTCGAGACATCGAGACCGTGTTTCTCGGCCTCATTCTTTAATTGATCAGGCGGGGCAGCGCTGGTTTCGGTCGCGCCGAAAATTTTCGCACCTACTGTTTTGGCAAAACTCAAGAGGCCCATGATTTCTCTCCCTATTCGCGTTTTTGCGACGCGATTGTTCCAACTCCCTCTTCCAAAAGCTGCTCTTGGTGGAGCATCCAAAAAGCAGCGCAGTAAAGCCGGTGCGGTGCGAACCGCTTTTCTTAAACTTAACAAACTGGCAAGGAAATGTCATCGATTTGATTGGCGGATCACAGCCGCATCGAAATGATCACGGTCGACACAAATCGGTGGTGGCTTTTCCGTGGTTTGGAAACCAGGGCATGAATGGCGGATCTGATTTTGTAGCTTCACCTGGCGTGGCGCTCGTGACGGGCGCGGCAAAAGGGATAGGCCTGCGGATCGCCGAGAGGCTTGTGTCCGCCGGCTATTGTGTCGTTCTGCATTGCAGCGAGGGCTCACGCACGCATGCCGAGGCGGCAGTGGCGAGCTTGACCGCGCAAGGCGGCAAGGCGCGTGTCTTGCCCTCAGATCTCCGCGAGGCCGCAGCACTCGGCAGGCTCGCCGCCGAAGCCATCGCGATCTTTGGGCCGCTCACCTTGCTCGTCAACAATGCCGCGATTTTCGAGGCGGACGATGCGGCGTCCTTCGATCTCGAACTTTGGGAAGCGCATTTTTCGGTGAACTTAAAGGCGCCTCTTATCCTTTCGCGCGATTTCGCCAAGCAGTTGCCAACTGGAACCGAAGGCGCGATCGTCAACATTATCGATCAGAGGGTGTTTCGTCCGACGCCCCAGTTCTTCACTTATAGCTTGAGCAAGTCGGCGCTTTGGGCCGCAACCCTGACGATGGCGCAAGCCTTCGCGCCGCAAGGCATACGCGTAAACGCAGTCGGGCCTGGCCCTGTCTCGCCGAACCACAGCCAGGGCGAAGCGGGTTTCGCGCTGGAGGTGCGGGGCCTGCCGCTCGCCCGCGCGGTCACGCCGGACGATATCGCCGACGCGGTTCTCTATTTTGCCAAAGCACGCAACGTGACCGGACAAATGCTCGCGGTCGACGCCGGCCAGCATCTCGCCTGGCGAACCCCCGATGTCGTGCTGTAGTCCGACGTGCGCTGCTAAATCAAGCCTATTGCCAAGCCTAAACCAACCATCGCCATCGCGCCCGCGACGGTCAGCTGGATCGCTCGCAGTGTCACTTTTCCGAGAAGGCGAGCGCCAAAATAGGCACCGATAAACGCCGCCACGGTCGCAGCGGCGACGATTCCAATCATACTTGACGGAAGGAGTGCGAAGCTATGGCGATAGAAGGAAAGACCGTAGACTGCCAAACGCGCGGTGTCGACGATCACCGCCGATACGACGCTGGTGCCGATGAAGGCTTCTTTCGTCATCCCCGCCTTGATCAGGAAGGCCGCTCGCAACGCCCCTTGATTGCCGGAAAGACCGCCAAAAAATCCCGAGAGAAAGCCGCCTATAATAAGATACCGGGGCGAAAACTTCAGATCGGCAAATCTTGGACTGAGTTCGAGCAAAGCGAATGCCACAATGAGCAAGCCAATCACCACGCCGATGGCGGTGATCTCATGCGTCCGGCCTCCCATAGTATAACTCACGATCGCAGGCAGAGCGGCAAAGCCATTCAAAAGACTCGCCCCCACGATGGCGGCGATCACGGCCGGGAGGCTGAACTTTAGCGCGATATGCCAATCCGCGCTCCGGCCCACGAGCGCAAGTTTGAACAGATTGTTGGCAAGATGAACGATCGCGGTCGCGGCAATCGCGACCGGCACCGGAAAGAAGAGCGCGAAGGCCGGCATGAGAACCGTTCCAAGTCCGAATCCGGAAAACAGTGTCACGCCCGACACCAAGACCGCCGTCACGCAGATGATCAAATAGTCCATCGAGCACTCCAATGTGCAAGCTACATGCTGCCGGGCGGACGGCTCCACGACCGGACAAATGAGAGCTGGCCGGCTTGCGTTGCGCGGCCGCCATAATCATTCACCGGTTTCGAGCGCAAACCCAATAGTGATGGGTCACTGGAACGGGAAGCATATTTATCGATCGCGCGTTCTGACATACGCGCCATTGTCCAGGCTTCCCCCTCCTCGAAAATCCCCGCGGCCTCGGGAAACGATCGCCAAGCTCGGCTTTCGTCCGGCTAACCCTGAAATATTGCAAAAATATTCCGGCCGTTTGCAAAACTCGATCTTTTTCCCGTGACCCTCCTAGCCAGGGATCAGGAGGACGCCCAATATAAATTCTTCGGCGAACATGGCATCGTTGACACGGTCTTAAAACCGGCATTCCCGTGAGCCGCCATGTCAAGTTGGGGGTTTTGTCAGGAGGCAAATCATGCTTGCCCCAAATTTAACGCGCGGACCATTCGGCTTGAGTTACAGCTGGAGCGATGGCTGCAAGGATTTGCTTGCGGGTCTGACCGTTGCAGCGATTTCACTGCCACAGGGAATGGCCTATGCGCTGATCGCCGGTGTCGACCCTCGCTTTGGGCTTTATTCGGCGATCGTGGTGACTGCGGTTGCCTCGATCTTTGGTTCCTCTTCCCACCTTATCAATGGCCCGACCAGCGCGATCTCGCTTGTTGTCTTCAGCGCCTTGGCGTTTTTTGAACCGGGTCAACGCATCGAAGCCTATAAAGCGATGTTCCTGCTTGGCGTGATGGTTGGTGTCATTCAAATTTTCATCGCTGTTTTCAAGCTCGGGGATCTCACCCGCTATATCTCGGAATCCGTCATTCTCGGCTTCATGGGCGGGGCGGCCCTTTTGCTGGCGATTGGCCAAGTCGCAAATCTTTTGGGCATCAGCGACAAGGGGACAGGCCAACAACATGTTCTCTATCGCTTATGGCTGACCCTGACGAAGGGGGATCCGTTCAACACACAGGCGATCGCCATCAGTGCCACGACGATCACGGTGGCGCTGCTTCTACGCAGGCTGGTGCGGCGCTACAGGCTGCCCCAAATGGACATGCTGGCGGCTTTGGTGTTTGTCGCATCGCTAGCCTTTCTGTCCGGTTGGACCCAACCCGATGTCTCCGGCAAGACAATTGTCGCGATCGCGGGAACCGTGCCGGCAAGCTTGCCTTTGCCACATATTCCGGAAATCAATTTCTCCTGGATCCCGGAACTTTCGTCGAGTGCTTTGGCGATTGCCTTTTTGGGTTTGCTGGAGGCGCTGGCGATCGCCAAATCGATAGCCAACCATACAGGTCAAAAACTCGACTATAATCGCCAATGCCTGGCGGAGGGGATCGCCAATCTCGTTGGCGGATTTTTCCGGTGCTTGCCGGGTTCGGGATCCTTATCCCGCTCGGCCATTAATTTCCAAGCAGGCGCGGCCACGCGGACGTCCGGGATCATGACCGCGCTTGCCGTCGCGATAGCCTTGCTCGTCCTGGCGCCATTGACGCGCTATATTCCGAAGGCAGCGCTTGCCGGGGTGCTTGCGCTTACAGCCATCCGTTTAATTGACGTGCCGCGCCTGCGCTACGTTTTCCGCGCATCGAATTATGATGCCTGGCTGGTGCTGATCACCTTCTTCGCGGCGATTTTTATCGGCATCGAATTTTCGATTCTCGTCGGCGTCGGTTTGTCGATCCTTTTGTTCATCCCGCGCGCGGCGAAACTGAAAACGGCCGAGCTTATCGTCAGTCCGGAGCGTGTCGTCCGCGAGCGTTTGTCGTCAGATCCGCCATGCTCCTCTATGATTGTGTTTGACTTGGAAGGAGAGCTTTTTTTGGCGCCGCACCAGAACTCGACCACACTCTTGATGAGTTGCGGCGGCGCGCCATCCAGCAAGGCACGCGTTTCATTGTGCTGCGCCTGAAGCGAATGCGCAATCCCGACGTGGTCTGCCTCGAACGAATCGAACATTTCTTGAAGGATGCGGAGAAGAACGGAATTACCGTTCTGTTGGCTGGCGTACGGCCGGATTTCTTGCAAGCGATCACGCGGCTTCGCTTTCAGGAATGGTACACACCGGACCATATATTCCCGGAAGAGGGCGAGGACGATGATTCTGATTCCGCAACCCTGAAGGCCGTGCGAAACGCCTATCAATTGCTTGGCGAAGACAACAAATGCGATCACTGCCGGCAATCGGAACCGGCTGAAAACCGAGAGGTCAACCTCTATTATCTGGTTTGAGGCCTTTGCGGGGCCAGCGCCTCTCTCTCCAGCCCGCGACGTCGGGGGGCGTCGCGAACTCGACGCATGCCTGGCTTGCAAGGCCGTTTTCGGTGCGCCGGTCAATCGGCGCTGGGCAATCTCCGGATCGTGAATTCGATGCAGTCACCTGGGAGTTCGCGCCAGGACTCAATTTCCGTCATATAGGCGGCTTTCGGGAACTTCAGAAAATAGTCGCGCGCCTTGTCGCGCGCCTCAAGGCGCGGAAGCGTATAGGTCTCGCGCCGCCAAGCTTTGTTGCGAGACGCTTGCGTCCGCGCCCGGCCGGAAAGACGGCGCGCGATGTTAGCCGGTGTTTTTTGTTCGGTGCTCACGACGCTTTTCCGTACGCACGCAAATGGCGCCTCAATGGACGCTAGATATATTATACACGAGCGGCACGCTGTCTTGCCGCCCCTATTTTGCCCCTCGCGGCATATCGTTAAGCAATTGCGCGAGGCGCGCCGGGTCATTCGGAAAGCCAGCCTTTATCCAGCGCGTTTGCAGCTCCCTCAACGCCTCGCCGATGGCGCGCCCCTCGGTGATACCCCGCGCGATCATGTCGGCCCCCGAAAACGGCAGGCGTGGCTCGGTGGTCTCGATGAGAAATTTGCGCGCCCGCGCCCATTCGCCCTCATGCCCAGGGAGGGCATCGGCTTGCGTCAAGAGGATCGCGTCGATAGCCGCCTGGCGGCCATGGCGGAAGAGCAAGCCCAGCAATTCCTCATGGCTTGGCGGCTCGTTAAGCCCGTGCAGGCCCCTCAGCGCGCGCGCGGCGGCTTCGAGACGCTCAGCTTCCGCGTTGGACAAACGCAGCCGCTCGCGCAGGCGCTCGGCGTCTTCGGGTAGAGTGACGCAGAGCGCGGAAAGACGCAGGAGCGGATCTTGCGGCGAACCTGCGCCGATCGCCACGACGCGCCGCAGCCGCGCCGGATTCGGCGCCAAGGCGAGGAGCGGATGCAGCAGCCCGTCGGCACAGATTTCCGCGCAGACTTCCACGGCTCTGCGCGCGCAAAGCAGCTTCAGAAGCTCGGCGCGAATTCTTTCGCGCGAGAGGCGGACAAGGCCTTCTCTTTGACGGATGGCCGCCGAACGACCGGCGGAATCGAGCGGGCCTTCACCGAAATCAGCCGAAAAGCGGAAGAAGCGCAGGATGCGCAGATAGTCCTCTTTGATGCGCCGCGCCGGCTCGCCGATGAACCGCACTTTTCGCGCCGCGATGTCGGCGAGGCCGCCAGTATAATCGAATAGCCTTCCGCCAGGCGCCATGGACAGGGCATTCATCGTAAAATCACGGCGAAGCGCGTCGATCCTAAAATCGCGGCCGAAGCGGACTTCCGCATGGCGGCCATCGGTCGCTACATCCTCGCGGAGCGTCGTCACTTCAAAGGTCTTTTCCCCGGCGAGCAGGGTTACGGTCCCATGTTGAAGCCCGGTCGGTATGGCGCGAAGGCCCGCGGCTTTTGCCCGCGCCATGACCGCCTCCGGCAAAAGCGTGGTCGCAAGATCGATTTCGCGCACCGTCCTGCCGAACAGCGCATCGCGCAAGGCGCCGCCGACAATCCGGGTTTCTTCCTCCTCATGAGCGAGCGCGGCAAGAATGCTCAGCAAGGCTTGGTCACCGAATAGGACGCAAAGCGCGTCCGGCGCCGCGATGGTCTGGTCTTGCGTCTGGCTCATTGCAAGCGCCCCGGCACAAGCCGGCCATTCTCGATATGAGCCGGTATATAGGCCCCCTCGTGGCGCGGCGCGAAAATGCCGAAGGCAAGCATGCCAGTGGCGGCGATCGCGAGACCCGTCAAGGCGAGTGTCGAGACCGCGCCTTTGGTCCAATGCTCGATCGTGAAAGGATATTTCCGGCGCAAAACGAGATAGGCGGCATAAGCGGCGAAGGGCGAAGCGAACAAAAGAAGAGGATCGAGGACGGCACGCCACATCAGCAATAAAGCCTTTCATAGAGATTGCGCAAAATGCCCGCGGTCACACCCCAAATGTTCCGCGCACCATAGGGCATCGCATGGAAATGCCGCAGTTTTCCGTCGACCTCCTTATGGTGCAGAGCGTGATTGGCCGAGTCCATGAGAAAGGCGAAAGGCACCTCGAAGGCTTCGTCCACCTCGCCGGGATTGATCTTGAAGGCGACTGGCACGGTGATTTTGGCCACCACAGGGACAATGCAAAAGCCGGTTCCAGTCGTAAAGGGGTCGAGATAGCCGAGCGGCTCGACATGGCGCGGATCGAGGCCGATTTCCTCATGCGCCTCGCGCAAGGCGGCGGCGGCAGCGTTCTTGTCATGCGCGTCGATCTTGCCACCGGGAAAGGCGATCTGGCCCGAATGAACCCGCAGGGCTGCCGTCCGTTGCGTGAGAATGACCCTGACCTCGTCCGGATAGGCGGCCAATCCAATGAGGACCGCTGCGGGGCGCAGACGAGCGGGATCGCCTTGCGGCCAATCGAGAGCCGGCGTGAGCGTGAGACGCGCCCGCACATGCGCGAAGACGGTGGCGGGAGCGAAACGCCAGTCAGCGGATGCCTCGGCTTTCATGAATTCCCTTTAAACTCTGCGGCCTCGATCGCTTCCGTCTCTTCGGCAGTGGCCATCGCGAAAAAAAAACCCGCCGACGTTACGCCAAAACAGCGCGACCCCTCGTGCTCCCTTATTTCGCCGAGTTCGANNGGAAGCGGCTTTTTCGAATCGCATGGGATGTTCGGGGCCCGCCTCAACCCAATCCCCAACATTGGTCGAAAATCGCAAAACCAGCTCCGGTTGCGGCCGCGCGACCGTCATTTCAACAGCCAGGAAAGCGGCGTCCTCGACCTTTATGCCAACTTTCTCGACGGGCGTGACGAGAACATAGCCGTCGGGGTCCTTGCGCAAAATCGTCGAGAAGAGCCGCACGAGGGCCGGCCTGGTAATTGGCGTGCCGCAGTAAAACCAAGTCCCATCGCGGGCGATCCGCATGTCGATGTCACCGCAAAACGGCGGATTCCATTGCTCCACCGGCGGCAAAGCCGCTGCAAGGCTTTCGGTATAGCGCTTTGCACCGCCCCCAGTCTGCCGTCCAAATTTGACAAGAAACGCTTCGGCCATAATCTGTGCCCCATTCTATGGATTTATCGAAAAGTTTTGAACACACGCCTCGCCGCCTATAGAGCTATCATTTAAAGTAAGTCATTACGCGGCCCCGGCGTCGAGATGAAGTTTCGTTGATGCAACAAGGCAAAAGGCCAAAACACCCATGCCCGAAGTAATCACGGCTTCCCTTGAAGCCGCCATGCTGCGCACAGCCGAGACGACGCTTGAGAGGATCGCCGCGGCGCGGAGTTCAATCGATACAGTCATCTTCGGCCAGGCGGACGTTGTCGAACAGACCTTGGTCACGCTGCTTTCGGGCGGTCACGGGTTGCTTGTCGGTGTGCCGGGCCTCGCCAAAACCAAGCTTGTCGAAACCCTTGGCGCCGTTCTTGGCCTGGATACGCGCCGCGTCCAGTTCACGCCGGATTTGATGCCCGCCGATATTCTGGGATCCGAAGTCCTCGAAGAAGCTGTCGATAGGCGCCGCAGTTTTCGCTTTGTACGGGGACCCGTATTTGCCCAATTGCTCATGGCCGACGAAATCAACCGGGCGAGTCCCCGAACCCAATCGGCGCTGCTCCAGGCGATGCAGGAATACCACGTCTCCGTCGCCGGCGAACGGCACGATCTGCCGCGCCCCTTTCATGTTCTCGCGACGCAAAATCCGCTTGAGCAAGAGGGTACCTATCCCCTGCCCGAGGCCCAGCTCGATCGCTTTCTCATGCAAATCGATGTCGCTTATCCCGATCGCGCTGCAGAGCGCCGGATCCTCATCGAGACGACGGGCGACACCAGCGTCGAAGCAAAATCCGCGATGAGTGCCGAGGACCTCATGGCAGCACAGAGGCTCGTGCGCCGGCTTCCAGTCGGGGAAAGCGTGGTCGAAGCCATTCTCGATCTTGTCCGCCGGGCGCGGCCGGGCGACGGAGACCCTAAGATCACCCAGCATATCGCTTGGGGTCCTGGCCCCCGCGCGGCGCAGGCCTTGATGCTCGCGACCCGCGCCCGCGCCCTCCTCGGCGGGCGGCTATCGCCTTCCCTCGACGATATCGTGGCGCTCGCCGTCCCGGTGCTCAAGCATCGCATGGCG
>PLUZ01000327.1 GCA_003162995.1 Methylocapsa sp.
TGCGCTCGGGAAGGCCGCCGACATTATGGTGCGATTTGATCGTGACCGACGGCCCGCCGCTGAACGAGACGCTTTCGATCACATCCGGATAAAGCGTGCCCTGCCCCAAAAATTCCGGCATTCCGCGCCCATCGCCGGCGATCTTTTTGGCCTCGCGCTCGAAGGTCGCGATGAACAGGCGGCCGATGATTTTGCGCTTTTCTTCCGGGTCGCTGATGCCGGTCAGGGCGCCGAGAAACAGCTCTCCCGCTTCGACATGAATGAGCGGAATATTGTAATGGCCGCGAAACAGGCCGACGACCTCCTCCGCCTCGCCAAGACGCAGCAGGCCGTGGTCGACAAAGACGCAGGTCAGGCGATCGCCGATCGCCTCATGGATCAACAGCGCGGCGACCGCCGAATCGACCCCGCCGGAGAGGCCGCACAAAACCCGGCCCCCGCCAACTTGGGCGCGGATCGCGGCGACGGCCTCGGCCCGGAACGCGCCCATCGTCCAATCCGCCTTGAGCCCGGCGATCTTGTGAACGAAATTCGAAATCAATTTGGCGCCGTCCGGTGTATGCGCCACTTCAAGATGAAACTGCACGCCGTAGAGGCGGCGCGATGGATCGGCGATCGCCGCCATCGGCGCGTTTCCCGAGGCCGCGATGCGGGAAAACCCTGACGGCAACTCGGTCACCGCATCGCCATGGCTCATCCAGACAGGATAGGTTTGGCCTTTTTCCCACACCCCTTCAAAGAGAGCGCTTGGCTGCAAAACCTCGACTTCGGCGCGGCCGAACTCGCGCTTGTGCCCGGCCGCGACCTTGCCGCCCAGTTGCGCCGCCATCACTTGCTGGCCGTAACAGATGCCGAGCACCGGCACCCCGGCGCCAAAAAGCGCATCCGGCGCGCGCGGCGCACCTTCGTCATGCACGGAGGCGGGACCGCCCGACAGGATCACCGCTTTCGGCGAGAGGGCCGCGAAGGCCTCGGCTGCGCGTTGGGCGGGCGCGATCTCGCAATAGACGCCCGCCTCGCGGACGCGGCGCGCGATCAATTGCGTGACCTGCGAGCCGAAATCGACAATCAAGACCTTGTCGTGATGCAGAACAATGCTGTTGTGGAGCGGATCCTCCGCCATCGATGAACCTATCCCGAGAGGCCAAGCCGTTCGCTTAGGCGATCACCCGTTCAGGCGCAAGCCGCTCGCGAGACTCGATGGGTGAGACATCAGTTTTGTCCGATTCCGGGGCCCAATCGGACAAAAGTGTTTCACGTAAAACGTTTTTGTCCGATTGGAGGGCAAAACCTTACAAGGCCTCAGACAGCGGCTTCGCCTTTAAACTTGTAAGATCGATCGATTTTTTTGGTACGATTTCAGGATGGCGGGACGAAGCGCGGCGCAGGGACATGGGCGAGCGGAATGGCGCAACACGGTTCTCAGAACGGACGAGCTGGACTATGTTACCTTAGCGTAAAACCGGATTGGCCGCCCATCTGATCATGCCAGGTCACCGAACGCAGGAGGCGTATATGGGGGAGAGGGGCTTAGCCGGGCCGGGAGCGGCTGGCCGGAAGCTGGCCGCGCGGAGTCGAGCCGCATGGGCATACCTGCCGCTCTCCCTGTGCTTCGTCTTGCCTCTGGCAACCAATCAGAAGGCGGTTGCTCAAGACTTCCACCCGACCATGGTCGAGACCGGCTTGGTCAACACGGATGGCCACGTCGCGTTTAATCCCGCGTTCCCGAATTCCCCGACCGTTGTTCTTTCTGTCACGCGCGTCTTGGATGCAACGTCCGGATGCGCTCCAGCCGTGAAAAATGTGACGAAGACGGGTTTTGATTATACTTCCAATTGTAATGCAGGCTTTAAATATCCATCGACATGGATTGCAACCTTGCAGCAATAATTTGTCTGTCGATCCGGCAAACTCGCCGCCGCGTCGCCCGCGCCTCATTCCTTTCTTGCTTGGGACGCGGGTGGCTTGCTCCGGGAGGGCGGCGAGCCGTGCATTTCTGCCCGTCGCGCACGTTGATCAGTTGCACAATTCGTTCGCCGGCGGAAAATCTGGGCAGGTTGGAATGGACGACGTGTTGCTGCCAGCCCCGCCGCTCGATCCGGACGCGGCCCTCGACCCGGTCGCGCTGCTCGATCCGGACGCAGCACTCGACCCGGTCGCGCTGCTCGATCCATAGCCACTCGTGTTCGGGGCGGTGGGTACGTTGCAGAACGTCGCAACCATTTCCTCTACGCAGATAACGCCGGTTGAGGTGCTGGTTGTTGTGCCGTTTAAGGTGCGCGTTGTTGTCCCGTTTAAGGTGCCCGTTGTTGTGCCGGTTGAGGTGCCCGTTGTTGTGCGGGTAACGACTTGCGCTGCGACTGGCGACGTCGCCAAGAGCAGTGCAGTGATCAACGCGAGTTTCTTCATCTGCGCTCTCGTTCTTCGGTGGTCCATCCCCGACCAAGCGATGCGTATTGGCCGCTATCGAACCAGAGCGTGCTCATCCTGACGCCGGCCTACGAGGACACGCTTCGCTCCCTCAACTTGCTTAACCGCGCCGGCCAATAACCGGTTCCTTGTTGCTCGCGTTTGTGCCGCACTTTTACTCCGGCTAGCCGCTGCATTGCTAACGCCTTGAGAAGCGTCTTGATCAGCCGCTTCAAGGCGCGCGGTTCAATGCCACTCCCGAATATCAACAAAATGCCCGGCGATTGCCGCCGCCGCCGCCATCGCGGGCGAGACGAGATGGGTGCGGCCCTTAAAACCTTGGCGGCCCTCAAAATTGCGGTTCGAGGTCGAGGCGCAGCGCTCACCCGGCGCCAGCTTGTCCGGGTTCATCGCCAGGCACATCGAACAGCCGGGCTCGCGCCACTCGAATCCAGCGGCCAAAAATATCGCATCAAGTCCCTCGGCTTCTGCCTGCTGCTTGACGAGGCCAGACCCCGGCACGACCATGGCGTTGACGGAGCCCGCGACATGCTTACCCGCGACCATCTTGGCGGCGGCGCGCAGATCCTCGATCCTGCCATTGGTGCAGGAGCCGATGAACACCCGGTCGATGTTGATATCCGTGATTTTCTCGCCGCCCTTCAGCCCCATGTAATTTAGGGCGCGCGCGATTGAGGCTTTTTTCGTCTCGCTCAAACCGGCTTCGAGGGACGGCACGGTGCCGGTGATCGTGGCGACATCCTGCGGGCTGGTGCCCCAGGTAACGAGCGGCGGCAATTGGCTGGCGTCGAGGCGGACTTCCTTGTCGAAGACGGCGCCCTCGTCGGAATGCAAGCTCTCCCAATGACGCATGGCGGCGTCCCAGGCCGCGCCCGCTGGCGCCTTCGGCCTGCCTTTGAGATAAGCGAAGGTCTTGGCGTCGGGCGCGATCATGCCGGCGCGCGCGCCCGCCTCGATCGTCATGTTGCAAACGGTCATCCGCCCTTCCACCGACAAAGCGCGGATCGCCGCGCCCGCATATTCGATCACATGGCCAGTGCCGCCGGCTGTGCCGATCTCGCCGATGATCGCGAGCACGATATCCTTGGCGCCGACCCCCTCGCCGAGCACGCCATCGACGGTGATCCGCATATTCTTGGCCTTGTCCTGGATCAGGGTCTGGGTGGCAAGAACATGCTCGACCTCGGAGGTGCCGATGCCATGCGCGAGCGCGCCAAAGGCGCCATGCGTCGAGGTATGGCTATCGCCGCAGACGATCGTCGTGCCCGGCAGCGTAAAACCTTGTTCGGGGCCGATCACATGAACGATGCCTTGGCGAAGGTCGTGCTCATTGAAATATTCGATGCCGAACTCCCGGGCATTCTCGGCGAGCTGTTCGACCTGAATGCGGCTTTCGGGATCGTCGATGCCATGCGAGCGATCGGTGGTGGGGACATTGTGATCGACGACCGCGAGCGTTTTTTGCGGCGCACGAACGCGCCGGCCGCTCAACCGCAACCCCTCGAAGGCCTGCGGGCTCGTCACCTCATGCACCAGATGGCGGTCGATGTAGATCAAGCTCGCGCCATCGGCTTCGGCATGGACGAGATGATCGTCCCAGATTTTATCATAGAGGGTGCGAGGCTGCGCCATAGGGCAATTCCCTGCCGCTGGTTGCGGCTCTTGCAAAAATACCATTTAGAGTGGCAGTTCTTACTCGCAAGAAGCAGCGGGGGGAAGTACCCTCGCAATCCTCAATGATTCTGACGCGCGGAGGAACCCATGCGCCCGCCTCGCCCGCCTGTTGCGCCCTATCTGACCGTTTCCCCCGCAATGGCGGCGATCGCTTTTTACGGCACCGTTTTCGGCGCGAAGCAACGCGCGCTCATGCCCGCGTTCGATGGGCTGCGAATCATGCATTGCGAGCTTGAAATCAACGGCGGCTCGGTCATGCTTTCCGACGCCTTTTCCGAATTCGGCCATACGCGCGTGCCGCTACCGGGCGAACTTGCGACGGTCTCCGTCAGCTTGGAATATGCCGAGGCCAAGATGGTCGACGATATCTTCGCGAAGGCCACCAGTCTCGGCGCCAAGGGCGAGACGAATCCGATGAATTCGTTTTGGGGTACCAGGGTCGCGACGTTTCGCGATCCCTTCGGTCACCGCTGGATCTTGAACGCGCCAGTTACCTGAAGCACGCCCGAAGCCTTGGCCGCAGCATGGACTTGCTGGGCTTATTCGGCGGCGGGAGCGGCCTTTTTTGCCTTGGCGGCTGCCTTGGTCGCTTTCTGGGAAGCCTCCCGCGCGGCCTTGGCGGCGGGCGATTCCATTTTTTCCGCGATACGTGCCGACTTGCCGCGCCGGTCACGCAGATAATAGAGCTTGGCGCGCCGGACCTTGCCGCGCCGCACGAGCTTGATCGATTCGATGTTCGGCGAAAAAACCGGGAAAACGCGCTCGACGCCTTCCCCGTAGGAAATCTTTCGAACGGTGAAGCTTTCGTTGATGCCGCCGCCGTTGCGGGCGATGCAGACGCCTTCATACGCCTGCACGCGGGTGCGTTCGCCTTCCGTCACCTTGACATTCACGATGACGGTATCGCCTGGCTGAAACGGCGGTATCGTCTTGCCGGCCAACAGCTTGGCAGCTTGCTCGGCCTCGAGTTGCTCGATGATATTCATGCGATAAAACCTAATCGTTTCGCCAGATTTGTCCGGCGAGCGTTTCGACACGCTGTTTTAAGTTGAACGAACAGCCTCTACACGAGACGCCCCGGCTTGTCGAGGCCAGGGCGGAAAAATCCGGATGAGAGCCATCCGAAGTCCTTGAGCCTACGTCCTTATCGAAAAAGCCGAGCAACTTTTTCGGGACAAGCTCTAAGCGGCGGACCTCCGCACGCAGCGGGCGATCGGCACCGCTTATGGCACCCGCTCGTAAGTTGTCACTCCGTCGGTGTATGTATCAATAAGATCGAAGCGGTTCTTGTTTTGCGGCGCGATCGTCGTCGTGTATTTTTTTCCGTCCGAGAGTTGGACATAGACCTTTCCCGCCTCCGTCAGCTGGTATTTGCCGACCAGTGGCGCGGGAATTTCCGGAGCCGCCGCACCCGCGGTGCCAGACTCTGGCGCAGCCGGCGCCGCACTTTCTGTTTGTGGAGCAGCTGGTGCCGCATTGTCTTGCGCCGGAGCGGATGCGATGGTCAAGCTGACAGTTTTGTCCGCCCGGAAGACGAGGTGTTCTGGTCCGCGCGTGGACTTCCACTCCCCGACGATCTGACTATTCGCATTGGGCAGCGAGCGTTGCAACTTCGCGATGCTTAGCCGGTTGTAGCCGATGATGAAAACGACGCCGACAATCACGATAATAATATCGAGAGTCCCTATTCTGGTGCGCTTTCCTGGTGGGGTTGTGCCCTTTCCTGATGGGGCCGGCCGCGCCATGGTCACTTCCTCCCGGTGATTTTCCCTTGTCGAGTACGGCGGCAATCTTGGTTGACCGCTTCCGCTTGGCTCGTTGAGGGTACTGACTAGCATTATTATGTCTCCACCTTCAAGATTGGCAAGACGATTGGCAAGTCACAGGCAAACACGTTCACGCGATCACGCTGCGGACTCCGCAAGCCTAGACCTTGACAGGAACATGGGCCAAACGGACAAGCCCGAACGAACCGTCGCTTCACCAACACATTTAAGCTTACTTTTTGTACGCCCTAGCCCCGGCTCGATACCAAATCGCTTTCCACAGAAGTCGAGGAAGCCGCCATGGGCGGCAATCCGCGAACTTGAGCATTGTGAATGGCCTCGCGCTGCTAGGACCGTGTCATGAGCGGAGACAAAGAGCTCATCGCTCTGATCGACCTGATTTATCAGGCAGCGCTCGACAATGATCTTTGGCCGGGGCTGCTGATCAAGCTTGCCGATGCCATGGGCGCGTCGCAGGTTAGCATGACCTCCCGGGACCAGCGAGCCGATATCTTCACGACGCTCTCGCCGCGCACCGATCCGGATTTCCTTGCTTCGTACAGGCAATACTGGAGGCTCCAAAATCCGCTTTGGCAGCGAACCACATCCTGGCGAGTCGGTGAAATTTACCTGCTGGACAATCTCGTGCCGAGAAGGGATTACTCGGCCACTCCCGTATTTAACGAATGGTGGCAGCCATCCGGGCGCGGCCTTGCGGCGGCAGGCGCCAATTTGCTGGTTGAAGAGCAGTTTTCGGTCTTGGTCTACTTTGCCAATCGGCCTGGCAAGGATGCCCTGACCGACCAGCAACTCTGGACCTTAAATGTAGCATTGCGGCACCTCATCAGAGCCGTGCGCATAAATCGACGGCTCTGTGAACTCGATATCAAGCACGTCGCCGCGACGGAGCGGTTCGAGGCCTTTTCACAGGGCGCTTTGCTGGCCGATGCTTTGGGCAGAGTGGTTCGCGCGAATGCCGCTGCGAAAGCGATGCTCGACAAGGGCAGCGGAATAATTCTGGACAAGGGACGTCTCGCCGCCGCCGGCTGCCCGGATCTTTTGCAAAGGCTGATCGCCTCCTGCGCGCTAACCGCTCCCGCAGCAGGTGGCCCTGGCGGAGAACTGAAAATTCCGCGCGAGCTTCCCATGTTGCCCCTCGTAGTGACGGTGACGCCGCTTCGCTCCAAGGTCCGGCTTGCGGACGTTCCCTGGATCGGCGTCGGGACTCCCGTCGCGATCGTCACGGTGAGCGACCCTGATCTCGACCGGCGGCGGCGGGAGAAAAATCTGCGCAGCCGCTTCAGCCTGACCTCCGCGGAGTCGAGACTGGCCGTCGAGATTTTGAAAGGGGATGGCCGCGCGGCCGCCGCGAAGCGGCGCGGAATCTCCGACGCGACGGCCAAAACCCAACTCGCGAGCATTTTCGACAAGACCGGAACCCACCGGCAGGCTGAACTCATTCGTCTCCTGCTCGATGCCGCCGATGCGCAAGAAATGGAAGAATGAGCGCCACCGGCATGACCGGCGCCAAAGCCGATCGCCTGATTTATTTGTTAGGATCGCAGCGGAAATCAAAAATTGTTGCGCTCGAATCAGGCACCAAGAACGGCTATGCCGCGTTTTTTTAGCGTGAATCTTTTAACTGCGCTAATTCCGCCAAAGTGACGTCAAAACAATGCGCTTGGTTCTTCTCGAGGAATTTGGCGCGATAGGCTTTTTGGCAAGTGGGATGCCACGTTTTAGCTAGTTCATTTGACATGGACAAGTCTTGAATGGGTTGACCGGCATCTATAGCGCTTCCCAATCAGATGGAATCACGTGATCAAAACGGAAGCTCACAGATTCAAAGCTTAGAACAATGTCTTATGGAAAAACCTGGCAACTTTCTGGAACTTGCTCTATGAGATGATCAAGTAGGCAAATAAATAATTTTTAATTTATATTATTGTAACATAGTTTGCATTCAATATTCTAATATAAAACATTGTTGTAAAGGAAAATATTATATGCCTTGTTTCATTATACTCTAGCCAGTTGGTGTTCTGCGATGGGCCAGGAAGACGACATTCTCACCTTGATCGACCTGATCTATGAGACCGCGTTCGACAGCACTCTATGGCCGGTGGCTCTCACAAGGCTTGCCGACACGACGGGGACGGCGCAGGTTGCCTTGGCTTCCTTGGACCGTCGCGCCCATATCTATGATTCGATCGCCCCGCGTACCGATCCAGTCATGGACGCGAGATACAAGAACTATTGGGCATTTCATGATCCGCTTTGGCCTCTCATGACCAAGCAGCCTCCCGGCACAGTCTTTTCGATCGATAGCATCATGTCGCGAAAAGAGTTTTCTTCAACACCCGTGTTCAACGAGTGGTTTCGCCCGGCCGAATTTGGGCCTGCGTCGATGGGGTCAAATTTGCTCGTTGGGGACCAGGTTTCAGCTTTGATCTGCGTCGCCAATACGCCGAAGAACGATCACATAAGCGAGAAGCAAACGCTTGCCTTCAAGGCCGCGCTGCCGCACATCGACCGCGCCGTGCGAATTCATCGAGAGCTTCGGATTCGCGATCTCGACCATGATACCGCACCCGCCCGGCTTGAATGTCTGCAGCGGAGCGTAATGCTGGTCGATGGCGCCGCGAGGGTGCTATTCGCCAATGCCGCGGCCCGGTGGCTGCTTGGCTCTGGCGGCGGACTCATCCTCAGAGCCGGCTGCCTGCACAGCACTGGCGACTCGGACATAGTCCAAGGATTGATCGCCTCCTGCACGCGCAAGGCCCGCGCGCCACACGGTCCTGGCGGAGAAATGTCGGTAAGGCGCGGCCCGCGCCGTTCACCCCTACGCGTGACGGTGACGCCTCTGCGGTCAAAGGGCACCATTGCGGAGCTTCCCTGGCTCGGCCTCGGTATTCCCGTGGCCATGGTGACTGTCGTCGATTCGGCCAGGGAAAAATGGATGAACTAGACCATGATCGCTTCAAAAGGAATCGCTCATGGTCTCCATCTCTTTGTTTTGCCGCATGATCTTATCCAAAAANNCTTTTTGGGATCATGCTCTAAGCGATTTCTCAGTTGCCGCTGAGCGGGTGTAAATCCCGCACCATGGCTTTCATCCGCTCATCGAGCACATGGGTATAGATTTGCGTCGTTGAAATATCGGCGTGACCGAGCAATTCCTGCACGACGCGCAAATCGGCGCCATTTTGTAAAAGATGGCTCGCGAAGGCATGACGGAGCACATGCGGACTGACCCTCGCTGGGGCTATTCCCGCCGCGGCGGCACATGTCTTGAGATCGCGCGCGAAAACCTGGCGTGTCAGATGACCGCTCGCGCCATCAGCCGGAAACAGCCAAGGGCCGGCTGACGCCCCGGCATGAGTTTTTTTGAGGAACGAGCGATAGGCCGCAATAGCCTCGCGCGCCGCGCTTGAAAGCGGCACCAGCCGTTCCCGCCCCCCTTTGCCACGGATATGGATGAAGGGATCCTTCGTTTGCGCCGCGCTTGCCGGCAGCGCCACGAGCTCGGACACCCGCAAACCCGTCGCGTAAAGAAGTTCGAGCAGACAAGCCGTGCGCAATGCGCGTAAGCGTTCGCCCACGGGGCGGGCCTCATCGTCGAGCCCTTCCTTGGAAACGGCCAACAGATGGCCAACCTCAGCGATGGACAGAATCTTTGGCAGCCTGCGGCCGAGTCTCGGCGCCTCGATGATCAACGCCGGATCGTCGGAACGGCGCCCATCGCTGACGAGAAACCGGTGGAACTGGCGGATCGAGGACAGTTTCCTTGCGCTCGATGCGGATTTGAGACCGCGTTCCGCAAGAAAGGTCAAATAAGCGCGAATATCACCGGTCGCGGCGTTCTGCGGCGTCTTTCCCGCACCGGCAAGTACGGCCGCATAATCGGCGAGGTCGCGGGCATAGGCGTCTTGTGTGTTTTTGGAGGCGCCCCGTTCGGCCGCGATCATGTCAAGAAAGGCTTCGATCAGAGGCGGAAGGCTTCGCGCACCAGGCATTGGTTTCCCTATTTGTTCAACCGCGCCGGTGGAATCTGTTGAATCATCTCACGCGGTTGCGGCTCGACGAAGGTCACCAGCGCGATCATGCCGCCATAAACGAGCCCCGCCAGGAGGCCGACGATCACAAGAAACCGGATGAGGGATGGCACGTGATTCTCCAGTAGGCAGTCCTGTCTTTTCGGACAAAGGCAGGCGCGAGGCAAGCACGCGATGGCGGTCTGGATAAAATATGCTCAGCCGGATTGGCTTCCGGCAAGCCTCGCGGCGTAACGGGCCATCAGATCGACCTCGAGATTGATGTCATCGCCCGCATGCCTTTCCCCCCAGGTCGTGACCTTTAGGGTATGTGGAACGAGCAGGACGGAGAAAAAATCAGCTTCGACGGAATTGACGGTCAATGAGGTGCCGTCGAGCGCAACGGAGCCTTTTTCGGCTATGAACCGCGCGAGGCCTCGCGGAGCGATGATCTCGATGCGCCGCATGCCATCGAAATCCGCAATGGCTGCGATCTTGGCGGCTGCATCCACATGGCCGGTGACAAGGTGTCCGCCCAGTTCATCGCCAATTTTTAGCGGGCGTTCGAGATTGAGTTTGGTACCCACTTTCCAATGGCGCGCGGTCGTGCAGGCGAGCGTTTCCGCCGCGACATCGACCTCGAACCAGCTTCGATGGCCGCTCGCGCCGAACGCGACGACGGTCAGGCAAGGTCCGCCGCAGGCGATCGACACACCAGGCGCGAGGGTTTCCGTCTGATAGGAGCAGGCGATGCGCAGATGGCGTAAATTGCTCCCTGCTTCAACTCTTACAACTTCGCCGACGTCGCTAACAATACCGGTGAACATCTAGACCACTCCTTCGTGGCGTGTGAGCCGGTCGGCTCCGACCATGCGCGTCCCGACAATGCGATAGCGCTCCGGATCGTCAAGCATCTTCGTCGCCGGAGAGTCGAGG
>PLUZ01000498.1:0-1621 GCA_003162995.1 Methylocapsa sp.
TGGCGAATTTAAAATCCCGCGCAAGCATCCCCGTTCGCCCCTCCATGTGACGGTGACTCCGCTTCGCTCCAAGACCCAACTCGCGGACTTTCCCTGGATCGGCGTCGGGACTCCCGTCGCGATCGTCACGGTACGTGACCCCGATGTTGACCGCCGGCGGCGAGAGATCAATCTGCGCCGCCGCTTTGGCCTGACCGCCGCAGAGGCCGGGCTGGCCACGGAGATTTTGAAAGGGGATGGCCGCATCGCCGCTGCGACGCGGCGCGGCATTTCCGACGCGACGGCCAGAACCCATCTCTCGAGCATTTTCGAGAAGACCGGAACCCACCGGCAGGCCGAACTCATCCGTTTCCTGCTCGACGCCGCCGATGAGGGCAAGATCGAAACATGAGCGGATTGCAAGCATATGGTGTTCCACGTTCAAGGTGGTTTCCTTGGACCTGGATCGGGCTTCTAAAACGTAGTCAACGCTTCCATTTTATTTCAAAATACTCGGGTTTTCTGCAATGAGCATCGAAGATGATCTTCTTGCCTCGATAGATTTGATCTATGGGTCAAGTTTTGACAGCACCCTTTGGCCGAGGGCCCTGATAAGCCTTGCCGACAACATGAGGACGGCACACATTACCTTGTCCACAATGGACTTTTGCGCCCAGACATATCTTTCGATCGCCCCGCGTACCGATCCTGACATGACTGCGATCTATAGACAATATTGGGCCTTTCATAATCCGGTTTGGCGCCTTAGCGCGACGCGGCCCGCCGGCGAGGTATACTTGCTGGATAGTCTGGTTCCGCGAGGGGAGTTCGCAGCCACACCCGTATTCAATGAATGGTTCCGCCCGGCAAAATTCGGGTTAGCGACGATGAGTGCAAATTTGCTCATCGGTGACCGAGTCTCGGCGTTGATCGCAGTCGCCAATGCACCCGGGAACGATGAAATTACTGGCGAGCAGATGCTTGTCTTCAAGGCCGCGCTGCCGCACATCGCCCGCGCCGTTCGCATTCATCGTGAGCTTCGGATACGNNGCGAGGGTGCTGTTCGCGAATGCGGCGGCTCGGAGGCTGCTCGGTTCTGGCGCTGGGCTTGCCTGCGAGACCGGCTGCCTTCATAGCACCGACGGCTCGGTCGCCTTACAAGGATTAATCGCCTCCTGTACGCCCAGGGCGCCCGTGCGGAATGGTCCCGGCGGAGAAATTTCCATTCATCGCGGCTCGGGCCGTTCACCTCTGCGTGTGACGGTGACGCCGTTGCGGTCGAATGGCACCGTCGCGGAACTTCCCTGGCTCGGCCAGGGCATTCCCGTGGCCATTGTCACCGTGGCCGATCCGGCCAGGGAAAAATGGATGGACTAGCACAGCCGCACGTCAGTCGCTGGTCAGCGGGGGCAAGTCGCGCACCGTGGCTTTCATACGCTCGTGCACGTGGGTATAGAATTGCGTAATTGAAATATCGGTGCGCCCAAGCAATCCCTGCTCAATGCGCAAATCGTTGCCATTTTGCAAAAGATGGACCGCGAAGGCGTGACGGAACACATCGCCGGGCAATCCCCGTTGAGATGTAAGGGGCGAGGGCAAGGGCCTCAATCACGAGCACTAGTGTCCGATCTTGGCGCGTTTG
>PLUZ01000498.1:1641-3545 GCA_003162995.1 Methylocapsa sp.
AGCAGGTTCCCGACTGTGAAGTGGTCCGAACGAAGTCCGGGTGAAAGTTCGTCCCAATCGAGGGGTGTCGAAACCGATGCCCGTGGCGATGCCCGCGTCGAGTATGCTGCAACTGCGGTGGCACCGCGACCGTTCCGCAAATAATCAATGAAGATGTGAGCGCCGCGTGCGCGTTTCGCGATCGTGGAGACGTAACGGTCTGGTCTCTCCTTGGCCATCGTTGCGGCAACCGTAGTGGTGAACACCTTGACGTCGTCCCAGGCGGCCTCCGGTTCGACGGGGACTACGACGTGAAGCCCCTTCCCTCCGGAAGTCTTGACGAAGCTTTGCAAGCCAAGTGCAATGAGCCTATCGCGAACATCACGGGCAGCTTCAATGACCGCCGTCCAAGAGACATTTTCGCCCGGGTCGAGATCAAAGATCAGACGATCCGGCTTTTCCAGATGATCGACGGTCGATCCCCAAGGGTGGATTTCGACAACGCCCGCCTGCACAAGGCACATGAGTCCCACCAGCCCATCGATTGCGACCATCGGCTCTTTGTCTCCGGTATCGATCTGACGGACGCTGGCATCCAACCCTTGCCACGGATGCTTGGCGAAAAAGCACTTGCCTCCTGTGCCCGAGGGGCATCGCAGCAAACTCAACGGACGGCCAGCGATATGCGGGAGAATCCAGTTGGCGATGCCGGTGTAGAACTCGGCCAATCCTTGTTTGGTGATTCCCTCCTCTTCCCAAAGAATCCTTTCCGGATGGGTCAGGTGGATGCCGATGCTATCTGACGGGATACGGGAACGGGAATTGGAGGGCTTGGGCAGTCCCTCCAGAACGATTTCCTCGGCAGGCCTGTCGTCCCTAAGCCCCTTGAACGCCGCCGCCCGGAGCAGTCTGTCGTTTGTCCAGCCGCGGTATTCGATCTCACAGACGAGACGCGGCTCGACCCATCGGACGCCTTTCTCGACGCCGACTGGGAGCGGTTTAGCGAATCGCGGCTTTGTCGAACTGATTTTCTCGAGTTCGTGACGCAGCGACCTCGATTGGTCACTGGACCACCCTGTCCCGACCCGGCCGGCGTAAACAAGGGTTCCCTTGTCATGGTAGCCGAGAGCTAGCGATCCGACGGACCGGCTGCTTACCGTCGAGGGACTGTAGCCCAGGATGACAAACTCCTGTCGCTCGAGGCACTTGCTCTTGAGCCAATGATCGCCGCGGCCGGATCGATAGGGCAGGTCCGCCCGTTTGGAGACGACCCCTTCGAGTCCGAATCGGCAGGCATGCTCCAGCATGGTTGGCCCATCCACATCGAGATGCTCGCTGAAGCGAATGGGCAAGCTGGCCGGCAGGCCGGCGACGAGCTGCTGCAGCAATTCTTTACGGTCCTTGAGTACCGCTTTCGTCAGATCGAATCCTTCGCAGTAGAAAATATCGAAGACGAAGTAGCGGAACCGGTCCAGGCGGCCGGCCTTCAGATCGGCCTGCAGGTTGTTGAAGCTCGAAATCCCGCTTGCATCCTCGACGACGATCTCCCCGTCGATCAGCGCCGAGGCGAGACCAAGTGCCTGCAATGCGTCGGCAATACTGCGAAAGCGTTCGGTCCAGTCGAGCTTCTTGCGCGTCAGCAGACGAATGGTGCGCCCGTCGATCCGTGCCTGCATGCGGTAGCCGTCGTATTTGATCTCATGGATCCATTTCGGGCCGGTCGGAGGCTTTTCGCACAGAGATGCCAGGCTCGGCTCAAGGAAAACCGGGAGCAGTCCCGTTCGAGCGCCCGAAAGTTTGCCAATATCCGGAAGGATCGCTTTTCGCGCTTTCACTACCCTCGCTCTGGCCGCGTGATCTTTGCGGACCTCACCCGCGGCTGCGAGCTCTTCGTTGGTGCGGCCGCTGAGCTGCGAGGTCGTCTC
>PLUZ01000036.1 GCA_003162995.1 Methylocapsa sp.
TCGATCCGGATTTCGTGCCCCTACTGATTTCAAGCAGCGATAATTTCGTCGTGCTCGGCGATGCCGAGGGCGCGGTGCGTGACTCAAAAAAAGCCCTCGCGAGTAGCGCAAACAACGCCATTGTTTACGGCAATCTCATCATAGGCGAAGCGATGCTTCGCGATTATCCGGGAGCTATCGCCCATATCGTAGAGGCTTTGAANNGATGTCGAGGATTTCACCAGGGGTTTCCGGCTGGAGGTTCGGGATACCGACTTTCTCCTCGCGTTACGCTATTTGAAGGCCGCGCTCCTCGCGATGAGCGGTGATGGCGGGTTTTCGGATGCTCTCGATGAGGCCGACAAAGCCGATCCAGACCGGCCTTTTTCACGCACGGCCTATCTCACTGCACTCAATTGGGAATGGCTCATCCTGAGGGGTCAGGCGATGCACGACGCGCATAAAGCTGACACCGAAGGCGTGACACCCCCGGCACGAGTCAAATTGCCAATCAGGGATTACGGCGCCTATGCCGCCGAAGGCGCCCTTTGGTCGCGCATTGCGGCAACACGTGGTGATTTCACGGATCACGCCGCTCGTGCTTTCGCCAAATTCGCCGAAGCCTATCAGGCCGCACCCCTCGAACAATACCGCAGTCTCGCTTCTTGGGTCGAACGGGAGGCAAAAAATCCCATCGAGCAACCCACTGAGCCAAACTCTCCCCTTGGCGAGGCCCGTGATCTAGAAGTGACGGCAATCGAACTCAGGAATGGACCGAATTCGGGTACCGATCCCCATAAGTNNTCTTCTCAATGCGCAAAGTCTCGGCCGGCCGCTCGGACGGCGGGAAACAGATATGCTGATAGAACTCCTGCTGCGACGTGGCGATTGGAAATTGACTAGCAAGGATTTTGGCGGCGCGCTCCAAGACGCTCAGCGGGTTCTCGACATTGACGAGAGAGTCGCTGAAGCGCATCGCCTTCGCGGCGACGCATTTGTCGCAGCTGGGTACAAGGAGGAGGCAACTAAGGAATATAAAAGAGCGATCGAATTGGACACCGGCAATTCGGACGCGATCTCCGGTCTTGTCTCCGTGATCGAGGAAAGTAACCTGCCAGAAGCATTGGAGCACCTCGAGAGCAAACGCAAATTCGCGGGATTACTGTCGGAGGACTATGCGCATCTCGCGAAATTGCAGGATAGCATCGGCAGGCATAAGGACGCGCTCGGCAATATCGCCATCGCGATTGAGCGAGCGCCGTGGGATCTGACCCTTTACGCCGCGAGGCGCACTTACGAAATAAATGGAAAACAAACCCCTCTCATAGCCGATCTCCACTACGCGCAGGGGTTGCACGAAGTCGCGGAATACTCCGCAAGGACGGGCGCTGATGAAAGAGCTCTAAGGGCCTTTACGGAGGCCTTTCGCACCGTCGTCAGAGTGGACGAGGATGAAGCCGCGAAGCTGGAGCTTGCGATCTTAACGAGGGATTTTTCTAACTTTCTTGTCCGACGCTTATGCGATGGCGACGCCGTGCGGTGGTGGCGATCATTTGCCAAGAACCCGCTCGCCTCGAAGCGCGAGCAACGAATCGCGGCTCAGGAGGCCCAACGTGTAGAATCCAAAAAATAGGTTGCACGCGAAACGTTGCCTCGCCGCGGGGGACACTGCAATGTGATGACCGCCGCGCAAAAAGCATCACCTCGACTTTTGCGGGCAGTTGAGCACATTTAGCCATTCCTCAGGCCCTCCCGTTCCTATATATGCGCCCCTCATTGTTTTGATTGTTGCCTCAAAGCGCTTTTCGTCCTCTTCGTGACCGGCTTCCGTCAGGAAGTTTTCGTAACTTTCCACAATTTGTTTGAAATGTTCTGACGCATCCCCCTCAGAAAACAAACTGATTTCCAAAGCTTCTTTATATTCTGTATCGGCTCGAATGAAAAATTTATGGACATCGTCTTCTGATGAATCCTGCTTGAATTTTCGTGCATAATTCATTCTCGTTTCATTTAATATCGCTCTCCAGAAATGGTTTGGCACGAGATAAGGATGACAGGTCCATGTACGATTCATGACCCGATTGATCTTATCGTCCAGGGCTTCGACCGACCTCATGAGCTGGATGAATTTCTCAGCCTTGGCTGAATCGCCGTTCTTGATCGCGTCGGTTACGATTTCGCTGCCTGCTTTCATGATAATAATGAGAACGATAGGCTCATCCGCGGATACGAAGAAATCTTCAATCGGATCTGGAGATCGCTTAGGAATTTCGGAATTACTTACGTTCGTGGGCAAGTTGCCTATAGCGAAAGCAAGTTCGGCCGCTATCAGCGCGTTACGCTCTTCCCGCGCCGCCACGAAAAGAGTCTGCGCCTCTTGATACTTGTCGATCGCCTTTTCCAATTCGCCAAGATTTTTGAAGACGAGGCCGAGATTTGCCAAGGCGTCGGCGAGCCCCATCGCATCTTCGGACACAACCTGCTTGCGTAGCGCAACTTCGATCTCCGCGAGATGTTGCGCCCCATAGCGGACCCCCTCAAGCAGCACGTCCTTGTCCTTGTCGTCAGGAAGCGGATTTTGCCATCGGGTGTAATGGGAGCTCTGAAAAGTTCTCAATGGACCAATATAATCCTTCAGGCCCAGATCGAATGTCGAAACGTCGATCTTCAGATTGGGCATGCCGTAAACGCTCTTGAAGAGATCGAACTTGTTTTGGGCGATATAGGAGAGCATCAAATGCAGGCGTGAAAGGATAGGGCGGGCGCCATTTGGATCGCGTTCTTCCGCAATCGCGAGCGCGTTGCCAAGAATGATTGGCGCGATGGGTGAGCCCAGCTCCGCGTTCGCCGCCGCTTCAATCGATATCTCCCAAAAGCCCGGCCTGGTCTGCGCCACGGCGCTCGGCGCCCCCAGCGCGGCCAGCACCGCGACGAGCACTATCCGGATAAGTGATAATCGCATCACTAACGCCCTTCGTGGCCAACAATGTTCACCGCCGAAAGCAAAATTAGCTCGTTTCCTGCATGCTGTGAACAAGAATCGCACGCCCGCAGCGGCTATCCAAACCTCGTCCATACGCTCATGTTCCTCGCCCATGTCGACGAAGTGAGGATATATTGGACATGTAACCGGGCACCCAGAGCCGATTGGATCACAGCGAGGAATTCAGTCGCTCTATTGAACAGGTCAACAGCAAAAGCCAATCGAAGAGCTGATTGTGATTCGTGCTGCGTGTTCGGCGCAACACCGCCTTGATCCGCAGGTTGCCGTCACCTGGGAGGCGGCGAATTTCTGCGGCAGCAAAATGCATACGAACGAACAGCACAAGCGCCCGGGCCTTCGGTCGCCGGCAGCAGCTGCCGCTTGTTGCGGCTCGCCGGCCTCCAAATACGAAAAGCTTCGCCTCACCGGCGGG
>PLUZ01000558.1 GCA_003162995.1 Methylocapsa sp.
GCCTTCGGAAAATGGCCTGCATGACAAAAAGCACATGGCGCCCCCGGATTGGCATCATGGTTCCAAGCCATGCATGGCGCAAGCCTAGCGGCAAAGATGCCGCAAATGACACTTAATGTGTTCGATCTTACAGATTAGAGGATGGGGCCGCGGTCTTAGNNAACGTTTCACGTGAAACGTTTTGGTAAGGTTCGAGGCCGCGACCGGACAATATTGACGTTTCATCCATCATCTACTTGCCGTCGAAGGCTTCGACTTGGGCGCGCACCGACTCCGCCAAAGCATAAAGCTCCGGCGCGGGGAGAGCGCCCGCAAGGGCATAATTGGCCCCCTTCTGACGCCAGGAGATCGCGGCCGAGGGAAAGCTGCCGGAAAGGCGCGCTTTTGTCTCGCTTGGGCCGGGGGTTTTTTCGGCGCAGAGCGCGAGATTGCCGGCCTCCGGCCGCGTATAAAACAGGCACAGCATTTGGCCTTGTTCACCCGGCATCGCGCGTACGCCGCTGAGCTTCAAGCCATAAGTGACCGGAAGATTCGGTAATAGTGGCGCCGCCAGATCTTGCGCCTGTCTTTTTTCCTTTGGCAAAAGACCCGCCGGGGCGGGCGGCTGGCCGGAGGCCCGGAGCGCCGCTATTGCCTGCGCGGCAAAAGCCTCATTGGTCCCGGCCGCACCAGGGTCGCTGGAATAAAGCGGCACGCCGTGCAGCAGCGCCACGCCGCCAGCAAGATAGGCCGCGCCAACCGTCAGCACCGCTCCGCTCGCGAAGGCAAGCCCGATCAGCTGCGCAAACCAACGCTCGCGCCATACCTGGGTGCTCGCGTGAACTTCGCTTTGCCCGCTCCCCCAACAAGCTGCGCGGCCGCTTGCCGCCGCCCCGCCAGAGCTAGATGCAAACGGCGGAGGGAGAGTTTCCATCGATGCGAAAGCGGCGCGAATCGTTTCGTTCTGCCGCCGCCAAGTCTCGACGCGCGCCGCGTCCGCCGGAGATTCGGCGAGAAAGGCCTTGACCGCCTCGCGGCGGCCGCGATCCAAGCCGCCGTCGACAAAACCATGCAGTTCCGCCTCGCTCACAGGAGGCTCTACGCCGCTTGCAGGCATGATTTGCTACTTGACCACGCGCAGATAGGAGGGGAGCGCCTTTACGGGGCGAGACGCAAATTCCGCCGCCGGAATTTCGCCGAGCGCACTGCGCGCCCGCGCCAAACGCGCGACAAGAATGGCCCGCGAAATTTTCAATATGCGCGCGGCCTGCAGATGGGTGAAACCTTCCAGCGCGACAAGCAGCAAGGCCTCCCGCTCTTCAAGCGAAAGAGCAAGGAGCGCATCGGCAAATTTGCCGCGCGGCGGCGGCGCGGAGGGCGGCAATTTCCCGGCGGTGCGCGGCCCGCCCGCGTAGAAATTTTCCTTCTCCATGTGAACCTTGGCGCCCACCCTTCCGGCTGCCAGCCTTTCGCGATGCCATTCGGTCAGCAGCATATAGAGGTGAAGATGAAGTTCGGCTCCGGCCAACCGGAAGGCGGCTCCGGCTTCCCAAGTCCGCAGCAAAATCGCCTGGACGACATCGTCGGCGATTTTATTTGGCGCCGGATGGCCGGCAATGAGCGCGCGAGCATAACGGCGGAGCCGAGGTGCACATGAATTCAAATCGTCCCGCAAGGCCACCTTTTCTCTCCCTAGATGGCACTGTTGATTGGCCGTGCCGCTCTTTTATGAGACCGGGATCGCTTCAAGATGAATCGCTCATAGTCCTATCTTTTTGTTTACACGCATGATCTTATCCAAAAAGCCTGCAACGTCTTGGGCTCATGCACTCGCTCCTGAGTGCTGTCCTGGCTATGCGCGAACCCAAATTCCGCCTAGGGTTTCCGGTTCAAGCAGTCTTGCGCTAAACAAGCGCAGCCTTTAAACGCGGCGGACGCCGTGGCCGTTCCCCAAGGCGGCTTTTCTATTTTTTCCTCTCAGGTCCGGATTGCGCATGACCCAACTGGAAATTTCCACACACGGCCTGCAAGCCCCCGGCATTCTCGCTGGGAAACGTGGCTTGATCCTAGGCCTTGCCAACAACCGGTCGATTGCCTGGGGGATCGCCAAGGCCGCCCACGAAGCTGGCGCCGAACTCGCCTTCACCTTTCAAGGCGAATCGCTCGAAAAGCGGGTGCGGCCCCTGGCGAAGGAACTCGGCGCGAAAGTTCTGGGTGATTGCGACGTCACCGACAGCGCGACCTTGAGCACGGTATTTCAGGAAATCGAGCGCATTTGGGGAAATCTTGACTTCGTCGTGCATTGCGTCGCTTTTTCCGACAAGGATCAATTAACTGGCCGCTATATCGATACGACTGCCGAAAACTTCACGAATTCGCTTCTAGTCTCCTGCTATTCCTTTACCGCCGTGGCCCAGCGCGCCGAAAAGCTGATGCCAAACGGCGGCGCCCTGTTGACCATGACCTATTATGGCGCGGAAAAATGGATGCCGCACTATAATGTCATGGGGGTGGCCAAGGCCGCCCTGGAATCGAGCGTGCGTTACCTGGCCGCCGATCTCGGCGAACGCAACATCAGGGTGAATGCGATCTCCGCCGGCCCGATCAAGACTTTGGCGGCCTCAGGCATCGGCGATTTCCGCTATATTCTCAAATGGAACGAATATAATGCCCCCTTGCGACGCACGGTGACGATCGAGGAGGTCGGTGAAAGCGCCGCCTTTCTCCTTTCGCCCATGGCGCGTGGCGTCACGGGCGAAATTTTGCATGTCGACTCGGGCTATCATATCGTCGGCATGAAAAATCCGGCCGCCCCCGATATCTCGGTCGTGGGCAAGGATTAAGCCGTTCACTACACATTCAGCTTGCCGAGCCAAAATGAATCTTCGTATTTTTTAGAAGCGGCAATACAACCTTTTTCAAGATAAAACTTGACCAAAGAAGATGAATTTAGAGTAGATATATGGATATTGTGGATTTTGTTGACAACGGAAGCTGCTTACCTAGGGCCACGCGCCCGGACGGGTACCAGGCTTCAATCAAACGCCGTTAAGGATCAATAGAGCGCCTCCATGATACTGTCGCGGACCGATTCCAGAACGCGGGATATTACCCCGGCCATGGCCGCTGCCCTGGGGCAGGCCGTAAGGTTTTGCCATGCAGGATCGTTGCGAGGGCCATGCTATCGCCATCAGCACTTGATATCCGGCAAGGGCGCCTAAGCTAAGAGCATTGGCTCGAACAGGATTACCCATGCTGCACAGTTTGGCGACCGCCCAAGTTTCCCTGGAAAAAGACGGGCATCTGCCGTTCTCTGAAGGTGCTATTTTGCGCGGCCCTGCGCGGCCGGATTTGATCCGCGACGAATTGCTCTGCGAGATCTTTGCCGCGACCGCCGCTCGTCATCCTGACGCCATCGCCATGATTACGGCGGAGGGCAATCTCACCTATGCCGAGGTCGATGCGAAAGCCGAAGCACTCGCCCGCGGCCTTTTGCAAAAGGGGGTTTGCCCTGGCCGGATTGTTGGCCTTTGGATGCCGCGCGGCCACGAGCTTCTGATCGCCCAGATCGCCATCGCCAAGACCGGCGCCGCCTGGCTTCCCTTCGACGCCGATGCCCCCGCCGAGCGCATCGCCATTTGCCTTTCCGACGCCGAAGCCAGGGGCATATGGACCACCTCTTCTTTCGCCGACAAGCTCGCGGCGCCCTGCCCGGCTTGGACCTTTGCCGGGCTTTTGGCCGATGCCAAGGAAACTCTGGACGCGGCGAGAATCGACGCCCGCGCGCTCGGTGCCCGCCCGGATGACCCTGCCTATCTCATTTACACTTCTGGCTCGACCGGCACACCCAAGGGAATCGCGATTTCGGGGCGCAATATTTGCCATTATTTGCGTGCCGCCAATGAGATTTATGGTGTCCTGGAGAGCGATGTCGTCTTCCAGGGTGCGTCCGTCGCCTTCGATCTCTCGATGGAAGAAATCTGGCTTCCCTATCTCGTTGGCGCATCGCTTTTCGTGGCGACCGCCGAGATGATGGGCGAGGCTGACAAACTCCCCGGCCTTCTCGAAGAACACCGGGTGAGCGTGCTCGATACCGTGCCGACCTTGCTATCGCTGCTGCTGCGCGACGTCGCAAGCTTGCGGCTCATTATCCTTGGCGGCGAGGCGTGCCCGCCTTCGATCGCCAGCCGCTGGTGCAGGCCGGGGCGCAAAATCTTCAATTCCTATGGCCCTACCGAGACGACGGTCGTCGCCACCGTCGCGGAAGTGCGGCCAGGCCAGCCGGTCACGATCGGGCGGCCAATTCCAAATTACACGTGCTATGTGGCGGGCGAGGGCCTCGATCTTCTTCCGCCCGGCGTGGAAGGTGAGCTTCTCATCGGCGGACCTGGGGTCGCAAAAGGCTATTTGCACCGCGACCGGCTTACCCGCGAGAAATTTATCGCCAATCCTTTTATCGCCAACTCTATTCAAGCCGAGGTGCCGGACCCTGTTTTGTACAGGTCTGGCGACGCCGTCCTGATCGACGCGAACGGCGAAATCGCCTTCCACGGCCGGATCGACGATCAGGTGAAGGTGCGCGGATTTCGCGTCGAGCTGGGCGAGATCGAAACCAAGCTCACCGAGGTGAGCGGCGTCGCGCAGGCCGCCGTGGTCTTGCGCACCGATAATGACATCGAACAACTCGTTGCCTTTGTCGTCGCAAGTTTCGAAAGCGAAATCGACATAAGGGTTTTGCGCAACGAACTGCGGCAAAGGCTGCCCGCCTATATGGTGCCGGCCCGGTTCGAGCACGTCAAAATCCTGCCCAAACTCACCTCCGGCAAGATCGACCGCAAGAACCTGAAGCAGATTGAACTGACCGCGATCGATGCAAGCGAGGCGCAGGAAGAGCCGCGGGGCGAGACCGAGGCGACACTCCTCGCAGCCGCCAAACGCGTGCTGCCGCCGCAGGCGATTCCCTTCGATGCCGATTTCTTCACCGATCTCGGTGGCCATTCCTTGCTCGCGGCACGCTTCATTTCGGTCGTGCGGGAAACGCCGGCGCTCGCGCGGATTACCTTGCAAGACGTCTACACCGCGCGTTCGCTCCGCGCGATGGCCGAGCTTCTCGACCGGAAATGGGGACATGCCGCCGCCGCCGAGGATCTTTCCTTCAAGCCGCCGCCCTTGTTGCGCCGCTTCCTCTGCGGCTGCGCGCAGGCCTTGGTGCTTCCCATCATCCTCGCGCTCGTGACCGCGCAATGGCTCGGCGTCTTCGTGAGCTACATGCTTCTGACCGGCACCGATGCCAGCTTTCTCGAGGAAACCAGCTCGCTCATCGGCGTCTATATGTGCATCAACATCGTTACCGTGGCGATCGTCATCGCCGCGAAATGGCTGGTGATCGGCAAGACCAAACCCGGGCGCTACCCCTTATGGGGTGTTTATTACTTCCGCTGGTGGCTGGTGAAGCGTTTCCTTGGGCTCGTTCACATCAAATGGTTCCAGGGCTCCCCCATCATGCGGTTCTATCTGCGGGCGCTCGGGGCGAAAATCGGCAAAGACACACTCCTCGGCGAGATCGAGCCGGGCGCCGCCGATCTGATCTCGATCGGAGCCGGCGCGAGCATTGGATCGAACGCCAATTTCGCCAATGCGCGGGTCGAAGGAAACGAACTCATTATTGGCACGATCGCTATTGGCGCCAAGGCCTATATCGGATCGTCCTGCGTCATCGAGGAAAATGTCGTCATCGAAGAGGGTGCCGAGATCGGCGATCTGACCGCCATCGGCGCGGGCGGCCGCATCGGCGCCTGGGAAGTCTGGGATGGCTCGCCGGGGCGCAAGACGGGCATGGTCGATCGCGCCACGCTGGACCCGCCGCCGGTTGCGTCCGGCGCGCGCCGGACTGTCATGGCGATCATGTATACGATCTTGCTGCTGGCGATTCCCCCGCTCGGCCTATTGCCGATTTTCCCGGCCTTTTGGGTCTTCGACCGGATCGACGATCTGATCGGCACCGCCGATTTCGACCGCACCCTTTACATGCTGTCGATCCCGGTCATGGCCTGGCCGACCGCCTTTGTCATGGTGCTCGTCACCGTCGGCTTCATCGCGGCGTGCCGCTGGATCATCCTGCCGCATGTGCGCGAAGGAACATATTCGGTTCATTCCTGGTTCTATTTCCGCAAATGGGCGGTGGCACTCGCAACCGAGGTGACGCTCGAAACACTGTCGTCCTTGTTCGCGACTGTCTATATGCGCGCCTGGTACCGGCTGATGGGCGCCAAGATCGGCAAGGACGCGGAAATTTCGACGAATCTGTCCGGCCGCTACGATCTCGTCGAGATCGGCGAGAAATGCTTCATCGCCGATGAAGTGATCCTTGGCGACGAAGAGATCCGCAATGGCTGGATGTATTTGAAACGCGTCAAGACGGGTCCGCGCGTTTTCGTCGGAAATAGCGCCGTGGTGCCCGCTGGCTCGGACATCCCGGGGGGCGCGCTGATCGGCATCAAGTCGAAGCCGCCGGCGAACCATTTGATGCACGAGGGCGATACGTGGTTCGGCTCGCCGCCTATCAAGCTCCCCGTCCGCCAGAAATTCGATGGCGGCGGCGCCAACTGGACCTATGAAGCGCCGCGCTGGAAAAAAATCGCGCGCGCCTGCTTCGAGGCGGTCACGATTTCCATGCCGATCATGCTGTTCATTACCTTTGGCACATGGGCGGTGGAGTGGTTCAGCACGGGCGTGCTCGAAGGCAGATATTTCGAAGTGGTGTGGCAGTTCATCCTGGCCTCGGCTGCGATTAGCCTAGCCATGTCCCTGGTCGTCATCTGTTTGAAGTGGATCACGATGGGGCGCTACGAGCCGATGGTCAGACCAATGTGGTCCTGGTGGGCCATGCGGACCGAGGCGGTCGCCGTCATCTATTGGGGCTTGGCCGGCAAGGTTTTGCTCGATCATTTGCGCGGCACTCCTTTCCTGCCGTGGATCATGCGCCTGTTCGGGACGAAATTCGGGCGCGGGGTCTATATGGATATGACCGATATCACCGAATTCGACTGTGTGAGTGTCGGCGATTATGCCGCTTTGAACGCACTTTGCGCCTTGCAAACGCATCTCTACGAGGACCGGGTCATGAAGGTCGGCACGGTCTTCGTCGGCAATGGCGTCACCGTCGGCGCGGGCTCCACCGTGCTTTACGACACGCATGTTTTTGATTATGCGCGCTTGGGACCTCTCACCCTCGTCATGAAGGGCGAACAGATCCCAGCCAATACGGCATGGGAGGGGGCGCCGGCGGAGCCGAAGGCGGCGGCACTGCTCAGCGAAAAAGTAGCGGCTTGAGAAATCAAATGAGCGCGATGGCGGCGATCTGGCGGCCGTAATCTGGCTCGTTGCGATGCACGCAGCGGCGGTAGGAATAGAAGATCTCGGGCTCGGCATAGGTATCGCGCGCCAAATCCTCGAATGAGCCGATCCCCGCGCACCACAAACGCATCGCGATGAAGCCTGGCAGATCGAACAGAAAGTGCCCGCCCCGCGCCGAGGCCGAAAAGAAGTCCTCGTAGCTTTCCGATGCAGCCAGGAATCGCTCCGCGAATTCGGCGCCGACTTCATAGCTCTTCTGCGAGATGGTGGGACCGAGAACAGCCGCCGTCGAAGCGCGGCGCGCGCCCAGTGTTTCCATCGCCGCGAGCGTGGCTTCCAGCACGCCGTCGAGTGCCCCTTTCCAGCCGGCATGCGCGGCGCCAATCACCCGCGCCTCCCTGTCGGCGAAAAGGATCATACCGCAATCGGCGCCCGTGACGCCGAGGCCAAGGCCTGGAACGGCGGTGACGAGCGCATCGCAACGCGGTCGCTCGGCAAAAGCTTGCGTCACGGCCAGCGCGGTGGGCGAATGGATTTGGTAGGGCACGAGTAAATGCGCCTGCTCGATCCCAAGAGTGACAGTCATCCGGCGCCGGTTTTCGGCGACGGCATGCGGATCATCCCTTGAGCCTACTCCGCCATTGAGCGAGGCGTAAACGCCAGTCGACACGCCGCCTTGCCGCGTGAAAAAACCATGGGTCAGGCCCGGCCCGTCAAGGAGCGAGGCGCGCAGCGGCGCTGCGGTTTGCTGCATCACGCGGCCGCCGTCTCGAAGCCGGGCAAGGCGCCGAGGCTGGGGCTCGCCACTGCGAGCACCTTGAAAAGCCGTGCCATGCTAGCGCCGATTGGAACCGCGCCATTGCCCGCCAGGCGCAGGAGGGCAGAGTCGATGGCCGCACTTTGGCGCTCGCCGGCATGCCGCCGCAACGCCGCGGCGCGCTCCTTTATGCCGAGACGGGCAAGCCATTCGCCTTGCGGCACGGGGCCGTGCACTGCGGCGCCCGCAGCCCGCGCGGCGCGGGCGAGGGCGCAAAAATCGACATGCGCGGTGAGATCGGCTTCGCCCGGATCGCGCAAGGGATCGGCGAAGCGATGCCGCTTCACCGCCTGCAAGGTTTCGCCGCGCGCCGGNNCGCAAGACCTGCCTCCAGCACTTGACCCATCTCTTGGCCCGGTTCGCCCGGCGCACTCAGGCCAGGTTCCGGGTCTGGCGCGAGACCGAAGCACAAATGCCCTTCGCCATCGAGGCCGACCAGCCTCTCATGCCAGCCATCCTTGCCGCGGACGAAATGGCGCACCGGCAGACAATCGAAAAATTCATTGGCGAGGATGATCGCTGGGCCAGCCGGCAATTCTTCGATTGTTGTGTGCCATTTTGGGACAAGACCGGATGCTTCCAGCGCTGTGCGCTGGCTCCGCCGCAACACCTCGCTCGTCTCGACGAGATGGAGGTCCAGCGCGTCCAGAAAATCCGGCGCGATTTTTGCCGCGCGCAAGGCGTCCGCCATGAGGAGCCCGCGCCCGGGCCCCAATTCGGCGAGAAGAAACGGCCGCGGCGCGCCCATGCCGTGCCAGACTTTGATGCACCAAAGGCCGATCAATTCGCCGAACATCTGGCTGATCTCCGGCGCGGTAATGAAATCGCCGCTCTCGCCGAGCGGCATTTTCGAGGCGTAATAGCCATGCACCGGATGCAGGAGCGCGAGGCTCATATAGGTCTCGATACTCATCGGCCCGGTCTCGACGATCATTTCGCGAATAAGATTTTCGAGGGGAGTCATGCAGACCTTTGCATGCCGCTCGCCGCCAGCTTCCGGCAGGCGTGGACAATAAAAGCAATGCCAATCGCGATCAACGGGAGCGACAAGAGCATTCCCATGGTCGCACCGCCGAACAGAAAACCAAGCTGCGGGTCCGGTTCGCGAAAAAATTCGCAGACAATGCGCGCCACCCCATAGCCAACGGCGAAAATCCCGGTGGCAAGACCGGGCCTGCGCAGCGCGCCTAAACGGATAGCGAGAACCATCACGAAGAAAAGCGCCAACCCTTCGAGGCCCGCTTCATAGAGCTGGCTCGGATGGCGGGGCAACGGCCCGGCGCCGGGAAAGACCATCGCCCAAGACACATCGGTCGGGCGTCCCCAAAGTTCCGGCTTGATGAAATTGGCGATCCGCCCGAGAAAGAGCCCGATCGGAACCGCGGCGGCGCAGACATCGGCNNGACATTCCGCCTTTCCACACGGCCAGGACTTCGGCGGGATGCGCGAGATAAAAACCCGCATTGTAGAAAATCACATAGCCGATCCGGCCGCCGAAAATGACGCCCATCGCCGCATAGACAAGAAGATCGTCGATGTCCAAAGGAGCGAGCGGCGCCGAACCACCCCAGAGGGTTTTTCGCGTAACCAAGGCCCGCGCATAGGCCCAGCCGAGGAAAAGCCCCGTGATATAGGCCAAGGCATACCAGCGAATCGGCAAGGGTCCGATGTTGATCAGCACCGGATCGATGCTCGGAAAGGCAAGGGTGAAGAGCATGGCACTCCGCAGGTCGAGAGGTGACGCGATGGCGTTGGCCAAGGGAATCCCGGCCACCGGCAGTTTGCATCGCGCTTGTTCGCAGTTTGATGAAGCCCAATTGGCCTGCTGCGAGTCAAGCGCGGATCAGGCACTGCCGCGGGGGCTACCCGCGACATCCAGTCAGCGAGCCGGCCGCGAAATTGCTCTCCGCCAGAGCGATCTTGTGGTATAAACGCGCGGGAAATGGAGTGAATTATGGGGCCGAACCGGATGTTGGATGATTTCGCGCGTCTCATGACTGACGCCTCCGAGGTAGCGCAGGGGGTCCGCCGCGAGGCTGAAACCGCGGTGAAAAGTCAGCTCGAGCGTCTTCTCGCGACGATGGATGTCGTCACGCGCGAGGAATTCGAGGCGGTCAAGGAGATGGCCGCGACGGCCCGCGAGGAGAATGAAAAGTTAAGCCACAGAGTAGCGGCGCTCGAAGCCGTGATCACCAGCCTGGGCAAGGGCTCCG
>PLUZ01000371.1 GCA_003162995.1 Methylocapsa sp.
AAATTTGCCGAGCCACCTCTAAACGACGAATCTCACGCCAAGTGTCTCCGGCAGTCAGCGAAGATCTTCGTCAACGTCCACGTGATCGCGTTAAACATTGTCGAGCTCGCATTGTTTGCGATGGCCCACACTGCGAAAACACGGATGTGTCGCTCGTTTTAAGGGCCGAGCCGCAGGGATTTTGCCCTGTGCAGGCGCTCCGGCGGAATAAAAGCGGCAAGGTTTTTGCTCTACCCCAATCGTACCGGGTCGAGAGATTTGAAGCAGCGGACAGAATGGACGTCACCACAGAAATATCNNAAGGCCGACGCCTATGGGCTGGGCCTGAATCCAGTCGTCAAAGCGCTGTATGAGGCCGGTTGCAAGACCTTCTTCGTGGCCCACCCTTTCGAGGGCCGCGCCGTGTGCGCTATCGCGCCGCTAGCCGCAATTTACGTCTTGAACGGGATGCGGCCCAACACCGCGCCGCTTTATGCCGATTTCAATCTTATCCCCGTGCTGTGCTCCGTGCCGGAGATCGAGGATTTCGGGCAATATTGCGCTGTTTCAAAGCGCCGAACGAGAGAGGGCGGGTTGCTGCCTGCCGCGTTCCGCCTGGAGACCGGCCTCAACCAGCTTGGCCTTAAACCTTATGATCTCGAACATGGAAGCCACCTGTCGCATCTTTTCGATGTGCGGCTAATCATGACGCAGCTCGCGCGCGCCAAACACGCGGCGGTGATCACAAAGCAGATCGAGCGCTTTGAGGCGATGCGGACGATCAAATATGCGCATGTCCCGGCCTCCATTGCGCATTCTGGAGGGATCTTTCTTGAAGCCAATCCGCTTTATGACCTGGTACGTCCAGGCTATGCGCTTTATGGCGGCAATCCGGTGCCAGGGCAGCCGAATCCGATGAAGCCGGTGGTGCGGCTTGAAGCACAAGTCATTCAGGTGCGTATTCTCGAACCGGGTGAACGCGTCGGCGAGGATCAAAGCTGGGTGGCGCGTGGACCACGGCGCATCTGCACGATCAGCGCCGGCTTCGGTGATGGCATTCCGCGGCGTCTCACCAAAACCAAAAATGGCGCGGGCGGCTTTGTGATCTCGCAGGGCAAGCGCTGTCCCTTTATCGGCGGCGTCAGCATGGATCTCGCTGCGGTCGATACCAGCGATTCCGGCTATGTTGAACGCGGCGATATCGTCGAACTGATCGGGCCGAGCATTACGATCGATGATTTCGCCGCAGCGGCCGGAATCAGCGGCTACGAGGCTTTGACACAACTGGGGCAACGCTGCCATCGCCGCTATCAGAAGCTATGAAGGCCGGGCGGGTCGGCAGATGATCTCAAGTTTCAGGGGTTCGAGTCGGAGGTCCGTTACACCGCAAGACCCATTAACGAAGCCCTGTTTTGCTACTGGCGACATGCGGCTTGAAAGCAAACCAGCGCACGGTCCACAAAGCCGAACTCGGCTCGCTCTGGTGATCGCGAGTTTCGGTCGCGACATGCGCTCTAGTTCTCAAATTGTCTTCGTTGAATTTTTCATAATTTTCCATGATTTACAGCTACGCGAGCTCGTTGAGGCTTGAGTGTGCCGATTATTAGAATCTCCAGGTCAGATTTCCCTTCACCGATTGATCCTGCGTTGAACCGGCAAGTTGACCAGAATAGGAGAGGCCGATCGTCGCCTGCGGCGCGATGCCGAGATCGAGACCGGCTTCAACCAGCGCGGCGTTCGGCGCGAGCGGGGCACCTGCGACGCTGAATCCGACGCCCGTATTCTGGAAGGCGAGCGATGCGACCGGGGTCACATCGCCGAAGGCGTGCTGCCAGGCGAGGGAGACGCGTGGGGTCAGCACCATTCCGTTCGGCAAAGGATAATTGGCGGCGATGCGCGCCCCGAGAGTCGAATAGCCGACATTGCCGGCATTGCCCGACCCCGCGAGCGCGGCCACACCCCCCGTCTCGCTGAAGCCGTTGGTGTTGGAATGGACAAAGGCGATGCCAGCGAAAGGCTCTGCGGCGATGCCGCCGAGCGCGACCCCATAGCCAAGTTCGCCGAACAACTGGGCCGTGCCCGCGTCATAGCGTGCCGTTGTATAATCGGTAAAACCAGGGAAAAGGACTGATCGATTGGAACCGATCATGTTCCAGGCGAAGTCCGCACCAGTTCGCAGGTTCCAGGAGAGGTAATTCGCCAGCGCGTAGGCGGCGAAGTGGACCGCATTAATGTCGGCCGAGCTCGCCCGCGCGCTGCTGCTGAGGCTCGAATTGGTGTAGCCGCTGGCGATGCCCGCCCGCCAATTGTCGCCGAAGCGGCTGTCGACGCCGTTGAAGAAGCCTGCGAGATCGCGGCTCACCGCGGCGGCGGCGCCGTCGGCGGCGATCCGGCCCCATGCGCCGACGCCCTGCCCCCACCAGACGGTATCGGGCGCGCGCGCAGGCGCCGCGAGCACAGCACCGAAGTGATGGCACGGCTGCCCGGCGCGGACTGCGGTTCAGCATAGGCAAGCGTGGGGCCGCTCGAGGACAGCGCCGCCATTGGACCGATTTCATCGCCAAAAGATGCCTGGCGGAGCCGGCCCAGCACGGCCTGGCGAATATAGCGGCTATCGTCGAACAGCACGGTCTCCACGCTGGCGTGGATCTCGCCGGACAACGCATCGAAAGCCTGCGCCGCCTGGGGCGCGGTCAGCGGCAGCACCGCCTGCACCAACGCGCTGCCGAAGGGGCTCAGGTCGAGCGCCCTCCCCACCGCGCGCTCGTTCGGCGTTTGCGCCACCGCCGAGAAATAAGTGGCGTTGCGGGACAGAGTCAGAAATACATCGTTCGGATCGTAGCTCAGTGTGGGCGTCAGGAAGGCGAAATTGCTTGTGACACCCGAAAATGTTCCCGTGACGCCAGCCGCCGTCAGGATCGTGTATTTCGTCTGCGTCGCGTAAACGCCAGGCTGGGCCAGCACCTGCACCGTACCGCCTGAGAGGGTCGCCGTTCCCGTCGCCGCAATCTTGTCCGCCTGTCCCGCCGAATTGACCTCGACCTGATAGGTCGACCCCGCGTTGAAGCTCGCGTTGCCGTTGACGTTCAGCGTTCCAATCGAGTTGCCCGGCGCGACGACGCCGCCGCTGTTAATCGTCATGCCGCCAATGGCACCATCACCCATCAGCGTGCCGCCTGCGTTGACGGTTACCGACGAGACAAGCGAGCCGTTGACGTCGAGTATGCCGCCGTTGATCGTCGTGCCGCCCCCATAGGTGCTGACGCCGCTGAGGGTGAGCGTGCCGGCGCCGGTCTTGATCAGGCCGCCCGCGCCCGTAATGCCGCCGGAGAACGTCGTGCTCGTGCCATCGTCACCTGTCGTCAGCGTTGACGCCCCGAGCGTGACGGCGCCGGCGCCAGCGAGAGAGCCGATGGTTTGATTGAAGCTGTTGAGGTCAAGCGTCGCGCCCGAGGCGATGGTGAATGCGCTAGCCGGTGCGAAGGCGCCGACGGCGCCGGCCTGGAGCGTTCCGGCGCTGACGAGTGTCGCGCCCGAGTAGGAGCTGGCGCCTGAGAGCGTCAGCACGCCCAGGCCCTGCTTGGCGAAACCGCCCGCGCCCGAGATGGCGCCAGACAGGGTCAGCGAATTGGCCTGCGTGTCAATGGCATTGGCGGCGGCTGCGGGATCCAGTACGAAATTATTGGCGACGGCGAGACCGTTGGCGCCGGCCTGGAACGCGCCGCCTTCGAGCGTCACCGCGCCGGTGCCGACGGAACTATTATTGGTCGCCTGCAGAACGCCGCCGGTGATCGTCGTACCGCCCGCATAGGCGTTGACACCTGAAAGCGCGAGCGTTCCCGCGCCGGTCTTGATGAGCGCGCCGCCGCCGGAGAGGATACCGCTGAAGGTCGCGCCGAGGCCGTTGGTGTCGATCGTCGAAATGCTACCTGCCGTCAGTGTGGCATTTACATTGGTCGCGAGGGCGGATCCGATGACCTGGATCGTGCCGCCGCCGAGGTTGAATTGATAGGTACCGGTGCCCGTCGTGATCGGATTTACGCCGCCGATTTGCAGCGTGCCCCCGTTGAGATTGTAGGCCCCGATGCCGGCGCCAAATTGAATTTGCCCCCCTGACAGAGTCAAGATGCCGCCTGTCTGGTTGATGGCGCCCGTCGAACCAGCGTTTTGCGCGATAATCAGCCCGGCTCCGAACGTCGCCGTCCCGCCGCTTAGATTATATTCACCGGCGCCGCTCGAGCCGAAAATAATGGGCGAGTTTTCGGATGTGAAAGTACCGCCGCTTTGATTGAAGTAGCCGAAGCCTCCGGCCAAGGCGCCAAACTTGGCGCCATAGTTGGAACCATTGTCTGCAATTACGAGGCTCCCGTTGATCAGATTGTAGGTGCCGGTACCGGCAAGGCCTGCTCCAGCCAAGTTGGTTCCGAACTCGACAACTTCCTGGCCATTAATGACAACATGCGAGCCGGCGCCGTCCTGTGCGATTGTTCCTACGCCGCCATCGTTGCCGACCCATACGGCGCCGCCCGTTTCGGCGGTCAAAGCAAAACTGGCGTTGCCTGAGATATGCAGCACGCCAACGCCGCCAATACTATCGCCTACGACTACGGTCGTGGCATATATGGGCCCACCGCTGCCAATCAAGGCGCCGTTGCCAGACAGGTTATAGGTGCCCTGGCCTCCGCTAACGCCGACCTGAAAGCTTCCGCCGGCTACATTCACGGTGCCGCCGCTTTGATTGAACGTGCCGGTGGCGCCCCCGACCCCAACGCTGAGCGACAAGTACTGCCCAAACGTCTCATTGGCCGTGACTGTTCCCCCCGTCATATTAACTGTGCCATTGCCGCCCAGATCGCGGCCCACTCTAAATCGTGCGATGTCGGTCGTCGGCGTAAAGGTCAGGTTTGTGCCCGCGCCAATGGTTAGACTTCCGACTGTTGAGTCGCTGCCCACCCCTAAAATTGGCGCCCCGTTGAAATTAAGGTTGAGCGGCGACGCCAGTCCCGGCAGCACAAGCCCCGTGTTCGCGTAGATGGTCGATGGAGCGAGGACATTGATCGTGTTCGGCTGGCCCGTCGTGATCGCCTGTTGGATGGCGGCGTCAAATTCGGACTGGTTCGTGACATTAACCGTCGCGGCCGCCGCGCCGGACACGCTGAGCATCAGCGCGCCCGCCGAAAGGGCGGTCGAAGACACCAGCCAGAACCGAAGGCGCGAGCCCAAAGGCGACTGGGGAAAACCCGCTGCCTGCAACATTCCGTGCAATGCCATGTGGTTTCCTAACCGCCAAATTAGCGTAATGAAATGCTAATACTTATCGTTCAAATATGATAGAAATTCTTGAGTGATCCATCACCATTTCTCAGGCCTGTGTCAAAAGCGCAACAGTTTCTCGCCTTATCAACGGGCAAAGGGACCTGCGGTGCGGAAACGCAGCGGCTTTTTTAGAATGAGGATCATTTCGAGATTTCGGCGCTTTATTGCATGCAGTGATAGCGTCCAAGCGCGATCGGCAGGCGTCGATCTTCTTACGAAACTGCACGGCTCTGGAAACTATGACCGGATCATCGTCATCGGACACAGCCTGGGGTCCGTGATCGGCTATGACGTGTTGAACTATGCCTGGGGCCGGCTCAGCGCAATTGACCTGCTCTCCAGGCATGAGCAAGGTTCCCGCGTCTTGGAAACGCTTGGCGCACTGGAGAAAGCGGCGGGGACTCTATGCCATGCATCACAAGCGGACACAGGGGCGGCGCGGGCCGCCTATCGGATGGCCCAACGCGCCTATCAGGCGGAACTTCGCCGCGGACGAGAGGATTTGCCTCCGATTTGGATGGTGACTGATTTCATCACTCTTGGCTGTCCGCTGAGCAAAGGTGACGTGCTGCTTGCAAAAGACAACCACGACTTCGGTATTCGCAAGCGGCAGCGCGAACTGCCGACCTGCCCGCCTTGGCTTGAAAAGAACGATGCTAAGAACAAGCGTTTCCGGTTTTCTTATCCAATCGACGAAACGGTCCGTATTCCACACCACGCTGCTATATTCGGACCGGTTGTCTGGACCAACGTCTATTTCGGAAATTTTTTGATCGTCTTTGGAGACATCATCTCCGGAGCCGTAGCGCCGCGGCTTGGCCGCGGAGTGTTGGACGTTCGCCTCAAGATCCATGGACCCGTCTTTCGGCATCTTGATTACTGGAAAGATCCGAAATCTGATCCGCCGCGGCCGTGGCTACGGGCCCTGCGCCGTGCTACGAATCTCAAATGTCTCGACGACCAGACCTTATGGGGTGAACAAGCTGAGAGCGAGGAGATAAAAGCGGACGACTTGCCCAATCAAATAAGGACGTAGCCCCGCATGGCGATTTTGATTTGAGCGGTTGCCGTTGATTGGGGAGCGATAATTCGTCCCCGCGCGGGATGATCCTGCAGTGACACGCTTTTCTCCCGTCACTTGCCGATCGGCAGATCGCAGTCGAAGTCCGCGTTCCTCCCATGATCGAACATCCGTCGGCAGCTCAACAGCGAACGCCGGCGCGGCGCCAGAGATTAAGTGTTCGTCATGTCCGAAAGGAAGGCCGCAAGAGCTGGTCTCTTCGATGAATTGATAGTCGAAGATCTTACCTAAATCGTCCGTCCCGTGGAAATGGATATGCTGCGTATGGCGGATGGAGAAACCCGCGCCGTCTGGCACCGGTTCGCCGTGCAAATTATTCACTCCGCTACCAACTTTGCCATATTGTTATATTCACGACAATTTAGCAACATGATCAGTTATATTTTGTACAATATCTCAGTTACATTACGTACAATATATCGTCTGAGGCGCTTCGTAGAGGCGGAAATCGCTCAACATGGACTGGCATGCGCGTTGCTCGCGGGGCTGAGCGTGGAAGCTCAAGACGAGCCCGGGCTGCTCCCCGTACTCCGCGAGCCCATTTCTGAGCAGGCGCAAAGTCTCGCCCGGAATGTGCGAAGCTCATTGTCATTTTGATCCGAAGGAAAAAGACATGTCATCGCTACGTCAAATTGCATTTTATGGCAAAGGGGGAATTGGCAAGTCCACTACCTCCCAAAACACGCTCGCGGCGCTCGCGGAATTGGGGCATCGCATTCTCATCGTCGGCTGCGACCCCAAGGCCGATTCGACTCGCCTCATCCTGCACGCCAAGGCTCAAGATACTATCCTTAGCCTTGCCGCCGCCGCTGGCAGCGTCGAGGATCTCGAGATCGAAGAGGTTATGAAGGTTGGTTTCCGCGACATTCGTTGCGTTGAGTCCGGCGGCCCGGAGCCAGGCGTCGGCTGCGCTGGCCGAGGGGTCATTACCTCGATCAACTTCCTGGAAGAGAACGGCGCTTACGAGGACATCGACTATGTGTCCTATGACGTCCTTGGCGACGTCGTTTGCGGCGGTTTCGCGATGCCAATCCGCGAAAACAAAGCGCAAGAAATCTACATCGTCATGTCCGGCGAAATGATGGCCATGTATGCCGCCAACAATATCTCCAAGGGCATTCTGAAATATGCCAATTCCGGCGGCGTCCGCCTCGGCGGGCTCGTCTGCAATGAGCGTCAGACCGACAAGGAGCTGGAGCTTGCGGAGGCTTTGGCGAAGAAGCTCGGCACCCAGCTCATCTATTTCGTGCCGCGCGACAATATCGTGCAGCACGCCGAGCTGC
>PLUZ01000210.1:0-4939 GCA_003162995.1 Methylocapsa sp.
TGGCGCAGGAGCCCATGGAGATGACATAACGCGGCTCCGGCATTTGATCATAGACCTTACGTAAGGCCGGGGCCATTTTGTTGGTGAGCGTGCCGGCGACGATCATGACATCCGACTGACGCGGCGAGCCGCGCGGCGCGAAGCCGAACCGCTCGACGTCATAGCGGGGCATCGCGACCTGCATCATTTCGACCGCGCAACAGGCAAGCCCAAAGGTCATCCACATGAGCGAACCGGTGCGCGCCCAGTTGATGAGCTCGTCCGCCGTCGTGACCAGAAATCCCTTATCGGCGAGGCGATCATTGATCGAAAGAAAGTAAGGGTCGGCCGCCGTCTGGGCGGTTGCCTGAGGGGGCAAATTCAATCCCATTCGAGTGCTCCCTTCTTCCATTCATAAACGAAGCCGATGGTCAGAACGGCAAGAAAGATCATCATCGACCAGAAGCCGTAGGCGCCGGCTTCGCGAAATGCCACGGCCCAGGGAAACAAAAACGCCACCTCGAGATCGAAAATGATGAATAGCAGCGACACCAGATAGAAACGCACGTCGAATTGCATCCGTGCGTCGTCGAAGGCATTGAAGCCGCATTCATAGGCCGAGAGTTTTTCCGGATCCGGGGCCTTGAAGGCGGCAAGAAAAGGCGCAAGCAGCAGGGCGCCGGAAATTACGGCGGCAATCGCCATGAAGACCACGAGCGGCAAATACTGGTCGAATAGGTTAGGCATGAATTGGCTCGGTCTTAGACTTGAGCGAGACGAGACGGCCAAGAGACAAGGGTCCGGAGAGAGAGCCAAGAACCCCTGCATTGGCGCCGGAGCGATCCGTACCGCAGTGCAACCAACTGCGCAAGAGGCGTTTGACATTCGCCTCGCCAGAACATCTGCCATCCCGCTCTTGTTTGTAAAATCTAAGACATTCGCGGCTCAGAACCAGGGGCGAAGGGCTGGAACGGCCGTCATTCTTCGTGATAATCGGCGCGCGGCCAGGCCGTTGGCAGCGACGATACGAGATCGCCGCCATGCCATTCGACCTGTCCGGCAAGCTTCAGAGCGAGCAAAGCCGTCCGTACCTGCCTCGCCGAAGTTTCCGCCATGCGGGCGAGTTCGTCGACCGGGACCGGCACCGGTCCGAGCAGCGCGATCAGACGCCGCTCGATGTCGTCCAGCCCACTGGCAGGTTTCGCCTCGGGCGCTTCCGGGCCAGCGCCGCCACCCGCGGGCTTTGCCTCGGCCGCGTCCGGTGCCAAGGCCGGCACAAAGGGAGCCGTCGCCACCGTCTCCTCAAGATCGAGTTCATCCCACAGGGGTTCATAAGGGCCGCCCGAAATTCCGGGCTCGAAAAAGCCGGCATCCGGCTGTTCACGCGACAGGTTTTGCTCCGCGAGCGCGCCCGTGACATCCTCGGCTTTGGTGCAGAAAGTCGCGCCATCGCGCAAGAGATCGTTGGCGCCTTCCGCCCGTGGATCAAGCGGCGAGCCTGGCACGGCAAAGATTTCCCGTCCCGCGTCAGCGGCGAATTTCGCGGTAATCAGGGAGCCAGACCGGCGCGCCGCCTCGACGACGACAACCGCCCGGCAAAGGCCCGCGACAATCCGGTTGCGGCGTGGAAAGTCGCGCCCCCGCGCTTCCCAGCCGAAAGGCATTTCGCTGATCGCCGCGCCGTGTTCAAGGATTTGTTCGAGCAAAGCTTCATGTTCGGCTGGATAAATGTTGCCCAAACCGCCCGCGAGGACCGCGATCGTCCCGGTCTCGATCGCCGCCTGATGCGCGCGTGCATCGATCCCGCGTGCGAGGCCGGAAACGATGACATGCCCGGCGCGGGCAATGCCGCGGGCAAGCTGCGCCGTGAAGGCAAGCCCTGCCGCCGATGCGTTGCGGGCGCCGACAATCGCAATTTTCGAGCGCCTGAGGCTCAAAACATTGCCGCGCACGGCGATCAAGGGCGGCGCCGAAGCGGTGCGCCGCAGAAGCGCTGGATAGTCCGGCTCGCCACTCCCGATAAAACGCGCGCCAACGCGGTGCGTCGCCTCGATCTCCCGCTCGATTTCCGCGATGGTCGCGATGCGGATCGGCCGGCCTGCCTTGCCGCTCGCGATCAAAGCCGGCAAAGCCGCGAGCGCCGCGCCGGCGCTCCCATGGCGGCTAAGAAGAACTTGAAATGTCCGGGGGCCGATATTTTCGCAGCGCAGGAGCCGCAGCCAGTCGAAGCGCTCGCCGTCGTCGAGGGGGCCAAGCGCTTCAGGAGCAAGCGGAATGTCCTCCATCAACGCTTCCCAATCCGGGGTTCCGTCCCCGCCGCGAGCCGCGCAATATTGGCGCGATGCTTGGCCCACAAAAGGATCGCCATCAGGCCAAACGTGACGGCGGCGCCGGTTTGGCCCATGGCCGCAAGAACGATGGGTGTCAGCGCGCTCGCGGCCAGAGCAGCGGCCGAGGAATAGCGGGTGAGGAAGGCCACCGCCAGCCAGACGATGGCGAAGGCGAGACCCGCCGGCCAGGCGGCGGCGAGAAGGCAGCCGAGAAAAGTCGCGACCCCCTTGCCGCCCCGAAACCCAATCCAGACGGGAAACAAATGGCCGAGAAACGCCCCGAGCGCGGCGGCGAGCATGGGAGTGCCCGGCGCGAAATGGGCGACGGTCAAAACCGCGATCGTTCCCTTCAAAAGATCAAGCAGAAGGGTCAGCGCCGCCAAATCCTTGCGGCCGGTTCGCAAAACATTGGTCGCGCCGATATTGCCGGAGCCGATCGCGCGGAGGTCCGAGGTTCCGGCGAGACGAGTCAGAACGAGCCCGAAAGGGATCGCGCCGCAAAGATAGCCGAAGAGAAAGGCGAACATACTTTGAAGCACGGAGGAACCATTCTGACCGGAGCCGATAGAGCAACCTAGCTTTCCAATGGCGGCGCGGCAACCGGCTGGCCCGGCAAAAATGAGCCCAACATGCGTGCGGTGTTTTATTGTTTTTTTGCCACGCTCCGGATTTTTTGAGCGCCGCACGCACGGACCGCGGATGGGTAACTTGACCAGGTCCCCCGCCAGGCGTAACCAGAAGGTGGGACACCTTTCCCCAACGAAAGGCGCACATCTGGGAGGATGTATATCGTGGTAACGGCCTATCCCGCCGCGCGCCCCGCGCGGCCCAATTTTTCATGCGGCCCCTGCGCGAAGCACCCTGGCTGGCAAATCCAAAGTCTTCAAGGCACCCCTTTTGGGCGCTCGCACCGGTCCAAGGCCGGCAAGGCTAAACTGAAGCTTGCGATCGATTTGACCCGCGAGGTTTTGCGGGTGCCGCGGGAGTACCGGATCGGCATTATCGCAGGGTCCGATACTGGCGCAGTCGAGACGGCCTTATGGTCTTTGCTCGGCCAGCGCGGCGTCGATGTGTTCGCCTGGGAATCCTTCAGCGAATGCTGGGTCATCGATATCGTCGAGCATTTGAAGCTCAAGAATGCGAGGGCGTTCGTGGCGGACTATGGCGTGCTTGCCGATCTCGCGAGCGCCGATTTCGACAATGACGTCGTCTTCGCCTGGAACGGAACCACGGCGGGCGTACGGATTCCCAATGCCGATTGGATCCCGGCCGATCGCAAGGGCCTGACGATTTGCGACGCGACGTCCGCGGCTTTCGCCCAGAACCTCGATTGGGCAAAGCTCGATGTCACCACTTTCTCCTGGCAGAAGGCACTCGGCGGCGAGGCCGCGCATGGGATGTTGATTCTTTCCCCCCGTGCCGTCGAGCGTTTGGAGACCTATACGCCGCCCTGGCCGTTGCCGAAGCTCTTCCGCTTGACCCATGGCGGCAAATTGATCGAAGCCATTTTCGAAGGCGAAACCATCAACACGCCGTCTCTCATCTGCGTCGAGGATTACATCGACGCCTTGAACTGGGGACAATCGCTTGGCGGCCTCGACGCTCTCATCGCGCGCGCCAACGCCAATTCGCAGGCGCTCAGCGATTGGGTGGAACGGACACCGTGGGTGGATTTCCTCGCCGCCGACCCGAAGGTCCGGTCGAACACCAGCGTCTGTCTCCAGATTGTCGATCCGGCCGTCGCGGCGCTCCCCCATGCGGGCCAGGCCGCCTTNNCTGACGCCTTGGCTCGATTTCGCCTTCGCCAAAACCAAGGCCGATCTCGCCAAGGCCGCTTGAGCCCCGCATGGATCAGGCGCCTGGGGCATTAGGATCGCCTCAGGGGGGAGTGTATTAGCACGCGGACAAGAGTCTGCCTGGCGATAGCGCTTTCGCCGGGCCGCAGCGGCATTTCGCGCCACAAACGCGCCCCTATACCAATATATTGCAAATATAGAGGAGAGACCCGTGGCTCCGCGTGTATTGATTTCGGACGCCTTGTCGCCCGCCGCCGTCGCCATCTTCAAGGAGCGTGGCGTCGAGACCGATTTTCAACCGGGCCTCGGCAAGGACAAAGACAAGCTCGCCAGCATTATCGGGGAGTTCGATGGCCTTGCCATTCGCTCGGCGACGAAAGTGACCGCAAAACTTCTCGAATGCGCGGCCAAATTGAAAGTGATCGGCCGCGCCGGGATCGGCGTCGACAATGTCGATATTCCCGCCGCCACCGCGAAAGGGATTATCGTGATGAACACGCCGTATGGCAATTCCATCACCACCGCCGAACATGCGATCGCCTTGACATTCGCGCTCGCCCGGCAAATTCCCCAGGCCGATGTCTCGACCCAGGCCGGCAAATGGGAAAAGAACCGCTTCATGGGAGTCGAGATCACCGGCAAGGTGCTGGGCATCATCGGCTGCGGCAATATCGGCGCGATCGTCGCCGAGCGCGCGATCGGCTTGCATATGCGCGTGATCGCCTTCGATCCCTATCTCTCGCCCGAACGCGCGCTTGATCTCGGAGTCGAGAAAGTGAGCCTAGATGCGCTGCTTGGCCGCGCGGATTTCATAAGCTTGCACACGCCATTGAC
>PLUZ01000210.1:4954-7154 GCA_003162995.1 Methylocapsa sp.
GCGGGCGCGGCTTTCGATGTGTTCGTGAACGAGCCGGCAACCGGAAATCCGCTGTTTGGCCATCCCAATGTGGTTTGCACGCCGCATCTTGGCGCTGCGACCAGCGAGGCGCAGGAGAATGTCGCTCTGCAAGTCGCCGAGCAAATGTCGGATTATCTGACCCGCGGCGCGATTTCGAACGCCATCAATTTTCCCTCGATCACCGCCGAAGAAGCGCCCAAACTCAAGCCCTTCATCGCGCTCGCCGACCGTATCGGTTCGTTTGCCGGGCAACTTGTCGATAGCGGAATCACGCGGGCGGTGATCACTTACGAAGGCGATGTCGCCGGATTGAATACAAAAGCGTTGACCGCATCAGTGATCGCCGGGCTTTTGCGGCCCCTGCTCGCCGACGTCAATATTGTGTCGGCGCCGGGCGTGGCCAAGGAGCGCGGCATCGCCATCGACGAAGTGACCCGCGCCGCCGAATCCGATTATGAATCGCTGATGACCCTATCGGTTGTAACGGAAGACCATGAGCTGTCGATCTCCGGCACCGTCTTTCACGATGGCAAGCCGCGCGTCATTGCGATCAACGGGATCGAGGTCGATGCGGTCGTCGCCCCCTTGATGATTTTCGTCAGCAATGAAGATAAGCCAGGCTTCGTCGGCCGGTTCGCGAGTCTTCTCGGTAATGCCACGATCAATATCGCGACATTCGCGCTCGGCCGCGACCGCGCGGGCGGTTCCGCAATCGCCCTCGTCGAGGTGGACGCCGCGGTTCCGGAAAAGCTGCTCGCTCAAATTAAGATGCTGCCTGGCGTTAAAGAGGCCAAGGCACTGGCGTTTTAGAGCATGATCCCAAAAAGTTGCTCGACTTTCTGGTAGTGCGCCAGTTTGAAATTTCGGCTTTGTGCCAAATGCCGACATTATAGGGGTAATGGCAAAGGTTCGTCGTATTGACTATATCTGTAACGGATATATCATAGCCGCATGAGCAAGTCGAAAGCGCCACTGCCGCTGACACCCGCTGTCTTCCATATCCTGCTCGCCTTGTTCGGCAAGGAGCGCCACGGCTACGACATCATGCAGCAGGTCAAGGCAGATTCAGGAGATACGGTGAAAATGGGTCCGGGAACGCTGTACGGCTCGCTCGACCGCATGATCGAGGCGGGCCTGGTTGCTAAGGGCAACACGCAAGACCCGCGCCGCATCTACTATAGGCTCACGGCGCTTGGGCAAACCACGTTGCGCGCGGAAACGGAGCGGCTGTCCCGCGTGGCCCTCGTCGCGCGCCGCCAGCTCGGGAGTGAGTGACGCCATGACGCGCCACCCGCGGCAGAAGGAGTCCCGGTCGTTACGCCTCTACGCAAGGCTGCTGGAACTCTACCCGCCGGCATTCCTGCAACGGCATCGCGCGGAGATGCTGCAAAACTTCGCCGACCTCGAAGCCGCGGCGGCGTCGAAGGCGCAACTCTGGCTGCTTATAGGAAAGGACCTGACAATGAGCCTCATTTCGCACTTTTTCGCGTCACGGCTTAGCGGATACGTGATCGCTGTCCTTGTCACGTGGATATTGCTCTTCGTTATCGGGTATTTCTTCTACGGCCCGACGCCCGGCCGTCCGGCCTTGCATATCTTCGGAGGCTTTCTGCCCGGCATGCTGTCCATGTACATCGCAACGCGTCTCTACGTAACGCCGCAAAACAGCTCGTACGTGATCGGTGTCCTTGTCGCGTGTGTATTGGTCTTCACGATCGGGTATTTCCGCTACGGCAGCACGCCCGGCCATTCGGCTTTGCAGATCTTCGGAGGCTTTCTGCTCGGCATGCTATCCATGTCCATCGCGACGCGTCTCTACGGAACGTAGATACGAACTTCAGGCTGCACCAAGATTTGTGACCTCTAACACCACAAAGGATCAGAAGCAGAAATTCAAATTGACCCACTACCGACTTTTTCNNATCTGTTGGAAAATCGTAAAGCATGCCAGTTTGCGTCCATTCTGGCGCGCAGAGCGCGAGAATTTTCGGAGCGAGTTCTTCCGGTGTCCGCAAACTCATCGGGTCTTCGCCGGGCATGGCCNNCATGACTCTCACGCGAGAAATATTCATCGTTTCCGCCGCATAAGTGCGGGCGAGCGCGTCGAGCGCGGCCTTGGTCACCGCATATGGCCCCCAATAGGGTTTGAGATGGGCGGCATGTCCGGCGCCCGATGAAA
>PLUZ01000565.1 GCA_003162995.1 Methylocapsa sp.
AAAGACACGTCGCGACCGAACCGATCCCGCTCAGTGCGACAGCGCGGAGGGCTGGGCGGTCGTCCTGGCGACGGAGGTTTGGCCGAAGGTCGCAGGAGCCACCGGCTTCCCAATCGGCAACATCAATACCTGCGACAGTCGGGCCAAGCGGTCCCCCTCGGCGGCGAGCGGAGTGTCGCCCGTGCCGACGATCGCGTTCACCTGCTTCAGCAGATCCCTCCGCGCATCCGCCTCCGGCACCAAGGACGCAAGCACTTCAACCGCGCGTTCGTGATCGAGTTGCAGCACAAAAAACTGGTCCCGCACCAGCACTTTGAACTCGGGCAGCGATAGGTGCATGAGCTGCTGCCGTGCTACGTTTAGCGCGAGTGCACATCGCTGGTCGAGCGCCTGGTCAGCCGCGATGACGTACAGTACCGCCCGGGTCAGCGCTTCGTCGAACCCACCTGTCTTCAGCATCGCCGCGTATGCGTTCGCCTGGGCTTGTCGTGCCGCCTGCTTCTCGGGCGATGTGCCGGGGGCCTGCCTCACCTCGCTGCCGGCGTTGAGGCCGAGGAGCGCTTGCACAAATGGCGAGCCATAGAAGTTGAAGAAGGTCTGTTCGGCCATTCGGTCCCGCGCCACGCGATAGGCATCCAGGGCCGCAATGATCTGGTCCGAGACCTTCGTCTGCAGCGCGAGGAACGGGTTATCGGCGGCCACCGGCTTGCGGGAAGCGGCCACGCTGGCAGCCAGCTTCTGCACGCCCTTCATCCAGGGGTTTCTGTCGGCGAAGATCGTGTAGCTGAGCCTGAGCGGATTCACGGCTTGGGCCAGGTCCGCCGCCGGCTGGTTGGCGAGCGCGCGCACCAAGGGCTGTATTAAGGTACGATAGAGCGAGAGGTTCAGTTCCGACAGCCGGGCCACAGCGGTGAAGGCACGATCGTCCCCGGGGCTGTTGCGCCCCAGCGCGCGGATGTCGTCGAGCCTGCGGGCCTCGAAGCGGGCCGTCCAGTCGCCAGTTACGAACCCGCCCGCGGGCAAAGCCGACGGGCGCGGAGAAATGACCATCTCATAGAGACCGGGCGGCAGGCAGTCGATGACGTCCATCAGCTCCACGAACTCCTCGTCCTGCTTCGACCCCACCTTGCTGGACACGAAGAGGGCGAGATGCCCGATCTTGTGGCTCAGGCAGTACACGATCGTCCGGCCAGTGGCGCGGATGTCGTCGACGTCCCGATACAGATCGAGGATGAAGCCAAGCGTCTGCGGCGGCGGACTGATGTTGTCACCCGTCGAGGTAAACACAATGATTGGCGAGGTGATGTTGCGAACATCGAAGGTCGTGCCATCCCGCGACTGCAGCTGGTTGCGAGTCAGCTTGTCGCCGATGAAAAAATTGTCCACCAGGAACTGCAACTCGTCGCCGTTCAGCTGGATAAAGTCGCCCCACCACTTCTCGAAGTCAAGGTAGCGCTCCGCCCCGGTGTCGATGTTGGTATAGATCTCGTACTGTTTGCCCCACAGCCAATTTGCCGGACCCAGACTGTCGAAGTTCAAGACCAGCCAGGTCCCGTCGAACTTCCCGTTGCCCAGGTCGCTGGTCATCGCGGTAAGCCAGCTGCCGCCGAGCAGCCCACCGGAATAGCGCATCGGGTCTTTTCCGTGCACGCCCTGCCAGTACGACATCGGCGAGCCGGCGACCAAGCAGGGCCCGAATAGGTCGGGCCGCAGCATGGCAACCATCAGCGTCTGGTAGCCCGCCTGGCAGTTGCCGATGGCAAAAGGACGCGGCGCGTCGGGATGAAGCTCGACGACACGCTCGAAGAACTTCACTTGGCCCTCGACGATGTCCAGGAACTGCTGGCCCGGCGCAGGCATCGCTCCGAAGCCAATGAAGTAGACCGGATGGCCCGCCCTCAGGGCGTCGCCGATCTCGCTCTCCGCCTTGAAGCCACCAATGCCCGGCCCTTGGCCAGCGCGGGGGTCCACCACCACGACAGGCCGCTTGCGCGGGTCAATCGCGACCCCTGGCGGCGGCACGATGCGGGAAAGCGCGTAGTTCATCGGCCGTGGCAGCGACCGGCCGCTCATCAGGACCTCGTGGTCGAAGCGCAGCACGGTCGCCATCGGCCGTGATGTGATCTCGATCTCTTCGTTGCCACGCTGCCGCAGCAGCTCGAGTAAGAGAACGTTGCGTTGGAACGCATCGACCATGTATTCCGGCCAGGTCGTCATAACGTTGCCCCAAGGCGCTGCGGGGGAAGTCGGAAAAACGGGTAACTCCAGGCCGAACGGGTTCATTGCCGATGCCGGCTTTGATATAGAACTATCTGCCATCTTCATCTCCCAACCCAAAACTGCCTCAGTGCGGTCGCTCTCACCGCGATCTGCCTATGGACGCGATTGAGTCCACGATCTAACTAACTAGATTCTGCCAAGCGGCGCCGGTAGACTCGGAAACTACTCAGATCCGTGCGTGATAAACCTTGAAGATCACATATTGACGACCCGGGAATTGATCACCGCACCGGCTCCGAGCAACGTCTCACGCGACGGGATATTGGAACGCGCTCGGATCTTCACGGTTCTCTCAACCGAATCCCGTCGAGCTGACGCTCGCGTGTGTTGACCCGGGCAAGCGCCGCGACGCCATCGCTGTCCCAAGAAACTGGGGCTGTCATTCGCGGTAGTACCAATAGCCCGGCCAGTCGTAATGGCCGTGTAGCTGTTCCTCGTAGGCGTGATCGACCATTGCGACGGAATCCCAAGGCGGACTAGCCTTGACCTGCGCGCGAGTAATGTTGAGCTCAACATGGCGATCCGCCCAGTCGATCTCGCGTACCGCATAAGGCGAGATCAGGACATGCTCTCCGGGCCACCAGTTCCTTGTGTCGACGCCAAAGTAACGGATGTCCCAATTGGTGTGATCGAAGACAAACTTCTCAACATGGCCGATCTCGCCATCGGTGGCGTGGACATGATAGCCTATAACCTCGGTGGTGCTCCGTAGATGCGAATCCGCCTCGTCCGGACTAGCTGCGGCGGCGGCCTCATCCGGCGGGACGCCACCAACCAAGGGCGGCAGCGAAAAGGGCGTAGCGATAGCGCCCACACCGAAATAGCTGCTGCCCCAAGCGGGATCCCAGCCGTAGTAATCATAAAGATGGGCTTCCATCTGACGCGACACCGGCAGGTGTTCGAGGAAATCGGGGCTTCCCTCGACTTCCGCCTTCGTCAGCTTCACGGCAATCGATTGCCGCACGGGGTCCGGCGCCCCAAGCACCGACGGATGGAGCAGAATTTTCCGCCGTGGCAGCCAGCTCCCCGCATCGAGGACCAGCCACCTGATCTTCCAGCTCTGATCGTCAAACAGGAAGTCGCGGACGACGCCGATTTTGCCGTCGCTCGCCTCTACGGTGTATCCCTTGAGCGTTGATTCAACGAACAGCATGTCGGATCCTTCCTCGATCATTCTCTGTTATTTA
>PLUZ01000444.1:0-5910 GCA_003162995.1 Methylocapsa sp.
TGTGTCAACCGGATAGGCATGGATTGATCGATAGCTAGAGCATGATCCCCAAAAGTTGCAGACTTTTTTGATAAGATTATACGATAAAACAAAGAGATGGAGACCATGAGCTATTCATCTTGAAGCGATCAAGGTCTAGGTAATCTCACGCAATTATATAAATTATGTCGGCCATTTGAAGCTTGAGTATGAGTAACGCTCCATTTAGCGGCCGGCACATTTGCTGCTTTGCGGTCATTTGCCGGGGAGCAGCCGATGGACCGCCCATTACGTTGTAGCCGTCGTGATCGTCTCGACCAATCGCCATGCAACGGCATAGTTGATGATGGAGGTGGATTGGCTCGGGACATAGGTCTCAAGATCTTGCAAGACGCCCTTGAAGCTTCTGAGCCGGGGTTTCGTCAGCTCGGTTTTCTCATGTTACACCGAGACCGGTATCTGACAGAGCGGCAGCACCCGCGCAATTGCTGTTTGAGCTGTTGCTCCGCGATAACAAAGTCGGAGCGGCCAGGATCAGGTTACCACTCTTTCATCGAACATATCGTCTACGTCACTTCGCCGGACCATCTTTGCGAATGGAAAGCCTGCGCGATCGCCGCTGCACGCGCTGTCTGCGTAGCGTCCACTGCATCCGTCACACTTAGGTCAGCGGCGAATTCAGTCTCATCGACTTCGGCGCAGGCCCTGAGCGCGGTATCCAACAACGCCGCCTTGGGATAATCCTGTCCTGAGCGGCCCCCGTAAGCGCGGTAATCGCAAGCACAAACAATCATCAACAGCTTGAAAAGGTCCGGGGCAGCAAATGCCCCCAGCCGTTCCAGCATCAAAGCGACAGGTCCGGCGCGCACCTCCGACACCCGATGCACACGCTCACATTCGGCAAGTGCCAGAAGCGCCAGCTCACGGCAGACCGCCGGCACCTCGAAGCGGCTGCAAATCGCTTCGATGCGCGGGCGTCCGCGTTCAATATGTCGATAATGGACCGGCAGGTGTTCGCGTGGCGAATCCGCTTTACCGATATTCATCACCAGCAAGGAGAAACGCACCGCCAAAGGCGCGTCACACTGGGCCGCCTCATCAAGGGTATTCAGCAAATGATCGCCGAGGTCGACCTCCGCTGGATCGTCCGCGATTTGGGGGACCCCGAACAGGGCTGCAACCTCAGGCAGCACTTCCCGGAGCGCACCGCATTGGCGCAAAGCCCGGATCATCTTGGAGGGTGAACGGGCCATCAGGCCGCGAACCAGCTCCGGCCACATTTCAGCAGGCGCCGTATCAACCAGCTCGCCAACCTCCACTTGCTCGAACATGGCGTCCAGCGCGTCTTCATCCAGATCGCCATCCTCTTCGGCGAGGAGGGCCGCTAACCGCAGGATGCCGAGCCCAGGATGCGTTTGTACCAAGTCCGGGGGAAGAGGGATGAATTTGCGATCCATGGCGAAAGGAATAATCCCACGTTCAAAAAAACTTGGCAATGCCCTGCGCTGCCGCCGGCCCTCGCGTGTGATCTTTTTGTGCGATTGGATAGAGACCGATGAACAGCCCGCTCAATCCCCCGTGATCATGACTTCTGGTATCTCGTCCGGGTCTGGAATATCGAGACCATCCTCTTCCGCCAATTGAACCCCGGTCAGGCAAACATCGCCATCGTCGATCACCAGCGTGATAGGCGTCAGGTGCTGGCCCTGGCAGGGTCCGATGAAGCAAAGCCCGGTATCCGGATCGAATTGGGCGTGATGATTGCCGCAAGTGATGAAATTACCTTCGTCGTCCAGAAACTCGCCCGGCCTCGTATCCAAACGCGAGCCTTGATGCGGGCAGGCATTTTCAAAACCGGAGAATTGGTTGGCCTTGCGCGTGATCAGGATCGGCCACGGCTTGGCCTCGCCACTCTCCTCCACCCGCATCAGCACAAAACCCCTTGCCTGACCGTCGTCAATCTCAAAAGTTCGACATATCGCAAAAAGCTCATTCATCGGCGGATCCCTTTTGGACAAAGTTGAACGCGTCGGTCGTGAGGAAGCGTAATAACGCTTCCGAAGCAATCGACGCGCCAGTAAGCTGCGTCCCCGCGCTCGACCATATCGGGCGCACGAACAGATCGATAAACACGATCAATTTTGGCTAAAGTCGAGATCAGGTTGAAACCACCTTCGGAACCTTATTCACCAAGTGGGCCTGGCGCCATTGCGGCCTGATGGGGCACCGTTCTCAAAAGCATGCTCAGCGCTCGGGGAAGCGGCCTTCGGCGGTAGCGCGCGCAATTATCGTGCCGCTCTTACAGGGCTCGGCTGACGACTTGCGCCAGGCCGGCCGCGGGCAATGGCCGGACGGATCAGCATTCCACAGTTTGCCGAAGGTCGCCTATGCATAATAAGATGGAACAGCTCCCCGGATCGAAGCTCACGACCTGGGTTACCCGTTCGGAGTATCTCATTTCGAAGATCGGGGTGGAGCTTGAGTGGCCATCGCGTCATTGGCGTCGGCGCAATCCTTGAGAGGAAGCTCCCATCCGAAAACGCTCCGGCCGCCGTAGGAATGGGAGAGCCTTCTCTCTTGTGCTATCAGCTCCTCTACAGGAGGACCGGAGGTGTGGCGCTCGACGAGTCGAGCCTGGTCGTCGAGGCGTTTGAGCGCAGCCAGCTCTTCCCCGCGGCCGAGCTTCGCGCTTTGGACCGCCGATTTCAGCACTCGAATTGTCTGATCGTAAACCCGAAGGGGCACCGGAAACGGATGCCGGTCCTTGCCGCCGTGCGCAAACGAGAAGCGCGCCGGGTCGGTGAACCGGTATGGCGCACCGTGCATGACCTCGGCGACCATCGCCAACGCGCGCACGGTCCGCGCACCGACGCCTGGAACGAGCAGCAGTTCGGCGAAGTCGGCAGCGCCTCGATCCGCCGCTGCGGCCAGGCTGGCGTAAAGGCGCGGCCTCAGCACGTCGCTTGGGCGGACGTCGTGACGGGCCGGCATGACCAAATGCGGCAGAAAGAGCTGTGTTGGAACGGTTTGTGTAGCGGGCACCCCCGCGCGGTGCTCCAGGGCAGACAATTCGCGCGCGATCCCGTCTGGACCCAACGATTGTAGAACGTCAAGCTGACCGCGGCGGGACGCTTCGGCACGGCGATCGGTGAGGTTGACGATCTCACCCTGCCCGACTCCATCAATGGCGGAATGGGGCTCTTGGACAAAACTTTTCAGGCCTTCCGAAAGCCAATGATATCGGCGAGCTTGCTTGCGGTCTCCATTCATTCCTTGTTGGACGACAACCCACTGGCCATCATTGGTCACGACGAAGCCGTGAAGATAAAGGTCGAAGCCATCCTGCACAGCGGCGCTGTCCACCTTGGCAACGAGCCGGCTGGCATTCGCGAGCGCCCACCCGTCAAATCCCACCCGTTCCCCGATGGAGACGAGCTCCTGCGGCGTTTGCCGCGAATGCTTCCCCCGGCCGCCGCAGACGTGGATCCCGAGCTCGTCCGAAAGCGGCGCCAAGCCGCGCTTCAGCGCGCCAATCACGCTCGTCGTTATGCCAGAGGAATGCCAATCCATCCCCATCACCGCACCGAACGACTGGAACCAGAAGGGGTGGGCGAGGCGACGCAGCAGCTCGTCGCGGCCATAATGATGGACGATTGCTTCGCTCATCACCGCGCCGAGACGGGTCATTCGATCCGCCAGCCACTTTGGCACGTACCCGCCATGCAGCGGAAGATCGGCGCTACCAGCTCTCTGTGCCATTGGGCGTCCTATGCATCTATTGCGTTATACCTAGAAACACCCATCAGACGATAGCACCATCCCGTGAAAACATCGTTGTTGGACATAGCTCCACAATGGTGACACTGACAGAAGGAACCCGAAAAGTTGATCGTCGAATCCGCCAATCGGTGCGGAAATTTGTGGCCGCCGCCCGCTCTTGGAATCCATGATGGGTCGGTAAAGCCCAAACTTCTCTCTTGAAATTTCTCCCTATAGCAACACCCGGCGTGTGAGGTCTGGTCGCTTAGCCAATGAGAAACCCGCCCGAACACTTAGTGTCCGGGCGGGTACAGGTTACTCGGCAGCCTGTGCCTTTAGGGGTGGCGCCGTCTCAATTGCATGAAGGTAGAGGTCGAGCAGCGAATCGCGCTCGTCACGCTCGTTCTGGTCCTGCTTCCTGAGCCGGATTACCTCCTTGAGGATCTTCACGTCGAAGCCCTCGCTCTTGGCCTCGGCAAAGATGTCCTTCTTCTCATCGTTCATCACCTTGAGGTCTTCGTCGATACGCTCGATTCGCTCAACGAAAGAGCGAAGCCGATCACCCGCCACCCCATCTGGTCCACTCATGGTCTACTCCCGTCGGCCAGCAAACATTTTAGCGAAAACTCCCGTCCGGGCTTGCCCCGAACGAGGCTCTTTTGGAAATCGGACCTGATACACAACGCGGCCCGGCGGCAACGCTAGGTAGGTCAGGTTAAGGAATAGTTCCTCGCCGAGCGGCGAAAACGACAAGCAGATGCGTCCAGCGTTGCGCTACGCGACAATCGCCTGTCTATTTGCTCGAGCATGACTCTGCGTCGACAGTTGCCACGCGCGGTTCGAAACCACGCCGATAAGAGCCTTTCAGCCGCTAAGACTTGCTCTTGAGACACTCCCGAGAAGGAGGCCCGGTGCGGCGATCCTTCATCCTCTGCTGCATGATACGGATGCTTGAGGCGTTGGCTCAGGACTCATGGACAATTCCCGCTTGCATGATGTATGAGCCAAACAGCAATCGGGGGCCTTTGCATTTTTGGCATTTTGAGCTAACCGATTGCAGGCATGGTTGGAGGATTTATTCGGTGGTAGCTAAGAAATCGGTTGCAGTGAAGAAAGTGGTTGACGTCGCAAAGGGAGAAAAGGGCGCGAGCGTAAAAGTCACATCCGTCAAACCTTCGGCGTCGAAGGCCGCTGCGGCCCAAACGACGATCACGCTGAAGCAGATCGGCGTGCAACTCGCTGCAACACATGAGCTGCCGAAGCAGCAAGTTGAAGCGCTATTCAGCAACATGATCGAGATAATCATCAAACATCTCAAGAAGGGCGCAAAAGTTCGCATCAGTGGGATTGGGATTTTGCAGGTTAAAAAGCGCGCAGCCCGGATGGGGCGCAATCCGGCAACAGGCGAGAGCATGAAGATCAAGCCGAGCAAAAAGGTTTCTTTGCGGGTCGCCCAAGACCTCAAGGCCAAAATCTAGACGTGCATCGGACGCATTCGGGTTCGGTCAGAAGGGTTGGCCGGTTTGAATTTTTGAGTAGATGAGAAGTGAGATCAGAATTGTACGGCGGCATCCAGCGCGCGGAACTAGCGGCGCTCCCCGGGAGTCCGTGACCTAAATGTTCTGAGCATTGATAGCCGATGCGCCCAAACGGGTTGGCGCGCGGTCGGAGTGACTGGTGGTTCTCTCCAGCCTAGAACCCCGGCATCGATGGGACTTGAAGTTTCAGCATCTACCCAACCATTCTCTGACCGGAGGCACAGAAACGGAAGCGTATAGGTTCCAATATGGTCTTCGCAGAGGAGTTGGACAGCAGCGCCTTCGGAAGGCAGAGTGTCGGTGTTAAATTGCGCCAAGCGCGTGCATCGATCCATCAGAAATGAGCTCTCCAAATCAAAGAAGTACGCCAGCCAACTAATCCGCTCCGGCCTGAGATAGCAAGCTGCACGTCCCGNNGCTGGTTGCGATCCTTATTCGCTTCGTTCGGATCGCCGGGCTCGGCGCGATCCAACACCGGGGCGTCCTTGCTGCCGAAGGAAACTTCGATCTCATCGATCGCGACCGGCAGTCCGTGGCTAGCCCCTATGCGGACCATCTGATGATGACGAAGGCTAATGGCCCACATAGATGGAAATGGCAAAGCCCCTGTCTGAAAATATTTATCATTATAGAC
>PLUZ01000444.1:6083-9882 GCA_003162995.1 Methylocapsa sp.
GCGGCGCTTGCCGAATGGCCATCCTTCGCCGCCAGCTGGGACGACCTAGGCGTCGACACATACATGGCCGACGGCGGCCGCTATCGTCGTCGTCGCTTCGCGACCTTCGCGGTTTCCGCCGATGGCATTGTTCGCAAAGTGCACCAGCCGCATTATCAGAGCCGGGACTACAACCCGCTCAATGGGGGGATCGAGCGTTGGTTCGGACCGGTGACGGGGGCCGTCGCAGCCCATCCGGTGACCGTGGGTCTTATCGATGCCGGCCGAAAGGCGTTTGACGCATTGACGCCAGTGCCGGACAGACCCCATGCTTGGCACGTGGAGCTGCACCAGTTCCGGATCGAAGCCCACGCCGGACAAATCGGTCTGCCGACGCCCGAGGGCCTGCATCGCGACGGCGTTGACTGGGTGCTCGTCGTGCTCGTCAACCGGACGAACGTCGAAAGCGGGGTTACGTCGATCTACGATCTGGACCACAGCCATTTGGGCGACTTCACGCTGACCGATCCTCTGGATTCTGTCTTCCTGCAGGACAATCGGGTCTTTCACGGCGTGACGGCGATCCGCGCGTTGAAACCCAATCAGGCCGCCAGCCGGGACGTCGCGGTCATCACGTTCCGCGCGGAGCCGCTGCGCCTCCCGAGCCCAGTTTGAGGCGCACCGATGCACCCGCCTTCGAAACTTTGCCCCTGACATTTGGGGAGTTGGTCAAGATCGGGCGAAGCTCTCAGGCCAAAGTCCTTGCCGGGATCCTCCTTCGGTATCATGTTCGAACGCAGATGACTGACGTCCAGAAAAAAACTTGAATGCCTCGGCCGCACGACATGGCCGTCTCTGCTCAGGTCCTTGACCGACCGTTGCACTTCACTTTCGCACGGCGTTTCGGCTTACAGCGCTTTGGCAGCTCGTCTGAGGTCACTTGCTCCGAGCTGTCGCTCAGTCGCTCGACGCAGATGTTGTCTCCACCCGGGCGGCGCATATTGACGGCGAATTGCGAGGCGGCTGGCTCTGCGACCTCGAACTTCGTTTCATGCTCGAAGATACGGATGACGCCGATGTCTTGTTTCGTGATATTTCCCTTGCGGCAGAGCATCGGCAATAGCCATTTCGGATCTGCGTTCTTTGTCCGGCCGATATTGAGCCGGAACCACGCTGCGCCGCCCAAAATGCCCGTCCGTGGAGCTTTTGGGCCCTTGGCCTGCAAGCTCTGCGATCCACGCGTTTCTCGACGCTCCGGACCGTTTCCAGGATCGATGACGTCCTCCAGTGCCGGAAGGCGTGATCGATAAACCCGGATCAACGCTGCGCCGAGTTGTTCGGGCGTTCGCTCTGCAAGCAACAGTCTCGCCATCTCGAAATCTTCTTCGGTAGGGCGCTCCGTTAAAATCGGGTCTTGTAACAAACGTGCTTGATCGAGCTTGCGGATTTCCTCTGCGGAGGGCGGTCCGCTCCAAAAGACCCGAACTCCTGCGCCCGTCAGCAATTGCTCGGCACGCCGGCGGCGCGAGACGGGCACTAGGAGTGCGCTCACGCCTTTGCGGCCTGCCCGGCCGGTTCGGCCGCTCCGATGCTGCAGCGCCTCGGCGTCGTGCGGAAGTTCCGCGTGAACGACCAGTCCGAGATTGGGCAGGTCGATGCCGCGCGCAGCCACATCAGTCGCCACGCAAACGCGCGCTCTTCCATCTCGCAACGCCTGCATGGATTGGTTGCGTTCATGCTGACTCAATTCTCCCGACAAAAGCACGGCCGAGAAGCCGCGTTCGAGCAAGGTCGCGTGCAAGTGCCGCACGGCTTCGCGCGTGTTGCAAAACACGATCGCAGTCTGCGCCTCGACGAATCGCAATAAATTGACGACCACATGCTCCGTTTCTTTAGGGGCCACGCGAATCGCGCGATATTCAATGTCCGCGTGACCGCGTTCGCCCCCGGCGACCTCGATCCGCAGTGCATCGCGCTGATAACGCTTGGCCAGAGCCCCAATGCCTTTCGGCATCGTAGCTGAGAACATTAAGGTCCGTCTTCCGGTGGGCGTCGCCTGCAGAATGAATTCGAGATCCTCGCGAAAGCCGAGGTCAAGCATTTCATCGGCTTCGTCTAGAACTACGGCTACGAGCCCGGCTATGTTCAGACCGCCCCGCTCGATGTGATCGCGTAGACGCCCTGGCGTCCCAACGACGATATGCGCGCCGTCCGAAAGCTTGCGGCGCTCGACCCGGGAATCCATGCCACCGACGCAAGACACGATCCGTGCGGAGGCATACTGGTAAAGCCAACCCAGCTCGCGCTCGACCTGCATGGCGAGTTCGCGCGTCGGCGCGATAATCAGCGCGACGGGCGCGGCGATCTCACCCATCTTCTCGGCTTTACCGAGAATCGTCGAAGCTATAGCCAAGCCATAAGCAACCGTCTTGCCAGAACCGGTCTGGGCCGAGACGAGGACATCCCGGGCTTCCGCCTCCTTGGTCAACACAGCGGATTGAACCGGCGTAGCTTCATTGTAATTGCGCTCAGCGAGCGCACGAGCCAGCGTCGGGCTGGTCTTAAAGAAGGTCACGGGTGAATTTACCTGATAGGGTGAGAGGCACTACGCAGCGGAACCTTCGCTGGCGATGATAAAAGCTAAAGACGAGTTATCTGTAGCGTAGTCGGAAATTGACGTTACGACAGTTGCGGCCCCAGTACCATCCACGCCGAAGTTTGAGTTCGCAAATTCCCAAAAAGCAACTCAGGCGGTTCATCGCGAAAAAAGCGCCCAACCGGGTATTGTGAGGCCGGGACGTTGCCGGCGGGACTGCGTCTCGGCGCCCGCTCGGCCCGACAAGGGAGGAATCACCATGGCCTCCAGACATGCAATTCATACTGCCAGAACGCGAGCAGGAAAACGGCATAAAAGCCCAGCACCAGCGCTACTCCGGCAATCTCGCGCTTAGGATTTCCGTCGGCGGACCGTAGCCACCAGGCGAAGCGCCGGCTTGCCCACGGCACAACGACGCTAAGCAGGAGGACACCGATCACATTGTCGACGAACAAGGCGCTCCAATGCCACATCTTCAGTTGCCCGACCAAGAACGGGTGCTCGAACCAAGCGGTGGTCAGAAAAACCACTGGATAGAGCATCAGCAACACGATCATGTTCTGTTTCCAGGCTGGCGGCGATGGCGCGCCGGCCTCTCCAACATCGAACCATTGATCGAACCCCGTACGCACGATCCGGATATGATATTCGTCGGTGAACACAGCCGCCTGGTCGATCAGGTTCTTCCGCTCGGTCGAATTCAGCCAGGTTTGCAGATTCGCTTCGGAGTCGAACTTCAAGATTGCCAGCCAGTCATCCTGTACGCCCGGGACAGGCGGCTCGAATCGATAGCCCTGAAAGCCGGGTGACCTCGCCTGAGCCGCGCTCATCTTGCGCTCCCACTGCCGGTAGGCATTCTCCTGGCCGGGCCTGATCCGCGTCGAGATAACGGCCGAGGCCGGAGCCGGCATCACACCGGTCGAGGTGTCATGGACGAGATGGACGTCGTCTCGGCCGACCAGCATCGGTTGCGCCTCGGACACGAGGCGCTGCCGCTCGTCGGAACGGAGCCACGCTACGGCCGTCTCAGTGCTCGCAAAGCGCTGCAGGATGACCCAGTCGACCTGAGCCGGAGGGCTTGGCGGCATGACCGTTTCTTTTATGAATCCCGGTTGAGTCGCGACCGCCTCGCTAATTTGCCGCTGCCAGCGTGCGAAGCCCTCCGCAAAGCTCGGCTCAACCCGCGTCTGCGTGACGACAGTGACCGCGGAGGCATTCGCGGAA
>PLUZ01000343.1 GCA_003162995.1 Methylocapsa sp.
TCAAGCGCTGCTGCCGCGCTTGCGAAAAGCACCGCGCTGGCGAGAGCCCCCACCAAGGCAAATTTTGTCATACCGGTCTCCCTTCGTTGATGGTCATTCCCATTCGAGTTCCTTATAGGCTTCAGTGGCATTGCGGGTGTTGTAATCGTCGAACAGTTTCCACTCGCCGCGCTCGGACGCGGCGGCAGTCTTGATCGCGGCCTCGATACTGGTGCCCTCAGTGATCGCCCGCCGCGTGTCGCGTTCCAGCACCGTCAAATAGCGGGTTATCGCAGCCGGGGCCGAAGGCCAATCGACCGCCACGGGGCCGTGTCCAGGGACTGCGCGGGCCGCGGCATGGTTTTTCAATTCGTCGAGCGTCTTAAGCCAGCCGCGCAAACTGCCGTCGAGCGAAGGCATGCGCTGGACGAAGAGCAAATCGGCGGGCAAAAGCGTGCCCGTCTTTTTGTCGAACAAGCTCACGTCGCAGACCGTATGGGCAGGGGCGTGGGCTGTCACCTCGATGATCCGGGAGCCGAGATCGATTTCGGCCCGATCGCGAATTTCCATGCCGGGCAAAACGACCGTCCCGGTCTGCTCCGGCCCGAAGAGAGCGCTCAATTTTTCGCGGTAATAGGCGCCGCGTTGTCGCAGCGCCTCCGTGAGCCGCGCATGGCCGACGTAGACCGGAGCGTCCTTCAGAAAAGCGCTGGCGCCAAAAATGTGGTCGGGATGGACATGGCTCATCACGACATATTTGACTGGCAGGCTGGTCATCTGCGCAATCGTGGCGCGCAAGCACTCGCCATCGGCGAGGCTGCCGCCCGGATCGGTGACGAGCACGGCGTCGCGCCCCACGATAAAGCCGGTGTTGGCGATGGCGTTTTCATTGGCTTGCGTGGCCTCTTCATCGAGTCCGCGCCGAATGTGAATACCTTCGGCGATTTCCTCCATCGCGAAAGGGCCGGCATCGCTCGCGCGTATCGCGCCGGGCAGGCAGCAGAGGCAGAAGCCCCCAAGAAGAATTTTTCGCCGGGTCGGGTGCGCCGTCATGGCAGAGGCTGCGGGAGGCGACGATGGTGCCGAAAGGTTTTCAACTGCCGTGGTTCTGGTTTCCCTAAGACCGCGCATGTTTTGTTTGCCTTCGCCGCGCCATTGATTTACCTACTAGTAGGTCAATTCTCATCCGTCAATAGCCAAGCGGAGGGGCGGGCCTAGGTGCTTTGACACTTGGGCATGTGGACAGTGGGCAGAAAATGGGGACAGACACGCGCAGCCGCTTGCTCGCGGAAGCGGAATTTTTGGTCAGAACACGCGGCTATTCCGGTTTCAGCTATGCGGATCTCGCCAAATCCGTCGGCGTAAGCAAGGCGAGCATTCATCATCACTTTCCGGCGAAGGAAGATCTTGGGGCCGCGCTCATCGACACATACAAAGAGCGCTACGCTGCCGAGTTGGAAGTAATATGGGAGGAAAATGCGTCGGGGATTGCGCGGATCGCCGCCTATGCAACGCTTTATCTCGAGGGTCTGAGGCAAGATCAGGGATGTCTTTGCGGCGTAATGGCCTGCGAACGCGACATCTTGCCTCATGGCCTGCGCGAGGGTGTCGCGCGGTTTTTCGAGGAGCATCTCATTTGGCTGCAAAGGGTTCTCGAGGCGGGCGTCGAGAATGGAACAGTCCGGCGAGGGATTGATCCCGCCGCGCAGGCGAAACTTATCCTGTCCGCCTTGGAAGGCATGCTTATGCTGGGACGCCTGTTTGGCGATAAGTCCCGATTCGACGCGGCCATCGACGCGCTTGGCAAAACCTTACGTTAGACCATGAGCGCTTCAAGAGGAATCGCTCATGGCCTCTATCGCTTTGTTTTACCGTATGATCTTCCCCAAAGAGTCTGCAACTTTTTGGGATCATGCTTTAATCCGGCGGTAAATCTAGGCGAGCGTTGACGGGAGCGGCTCAAACTGGTCTACATCGGCCGCCATTGGCCGCGCATTCGAGCCACTAGCCTAGCATGTGAGACCGCACTTTAGATGAATTTGCTGACACCTTTTTCCAACGCCTGGCACTATCGTGAGTTGATCAGGGCCGTCGTCAGGCGTGAACTAGCTGTCCGGTTTCGCGGATCGATCCTTGGCTGGGCATGGGCGATCTTCGGGCCTCTCGTCATGCTAACCGCCTATACGGTAATATTTTCCAACGCGGTCGGCCTTCCCGCGTCGGCCAAGGGCGGCAGTTTCGGCAGTTACGCTTTGTCAATCTTTGCGGGATTAATTGTCTTCAATCTGTTCAGCGAACTCGCCTACCGCGCGCCTGGTCTTTTGCATGAACATGCGGGCGTCATCAAAAAGTCCATTTTTCCGAGCGAGACCTTGGCCTGGACGGCGACAATCCGCGCCTCCGTCTATGCCGCGATAAGCTTAGGCGTGCTTATCGTATTCGAACTGGTGCTGACGTTCCGGCTCCCGCCCACGAGTTTGCTTTTGCCCTTGGTCATCGTGCCTTTCTTTTTGTTTCTGCTTGGAACCTGCTGGTTTCTCATGGCGCTTGGATCGTTTACCCGTGATGTCGCGCATCTCATGATCTCGATCGTGCCGGTCTTCATGTTCGCGACGCCGATCTTTTATTCGATCGACGACGTGCCGCCCAATCTGCGCCTCTATCTGCATCTCAATCCGATTGGAAATTACGTCGAGATGATCCGCGACCTTCTCTTGTTCAACCGATTCCCGGGTCTCTTTCTCTATGGCGGGACGGTTGTGGTCTCGGTCCTCATTTTCTTTTTCGCCTATCGTTTCTTCATGCAATACAAGGCCGTGTTCGTCGATGTCATCTGATCTCGTCATCAGCTGCGATCGCGTTGGCAAGGCGTTCCAGCTCTATATGCGGCGCAATGATCAGCTCAAGCAGGCGATCTTCGGGCATTGGAAGCAGTTCTACCATCAGCATTGGGTCTTGCGGGACATCAGCTTCAAGGTTCGCCAGGGCGAGAGGATCGGGATCATCGGCCGCAACGGTGCCGGGAAAACAACCTTGTTGCAGATCCTCTGCGGCATCACCTTGCCGACGCATGGCAGCGTGCAAGTCAATGGGCGGGTGGCGCCGATTCTCGCACTTGGCGCGGGGTTCGACCATGAGCTGACGGGCCGGGAAAATGCTTTGATCGGCGGCGCCATATTGGGCATGCGGCGCTCCACCGTCGAGGCGAGGCTAACCGCGATTGCCGCCTTCGCCGATATCGGCGATTTCTTTTATCAGCCGGTCAAACTCTATTCGAGCGGCATGACGGCGCGGCTTGCTTTTGCCGTCTGCGCCCATGCCGACGCCGATATTTTGATCGTGGACGAAGCCCTCTCGGTTGGCGACGAAGCCTTCGGCGCCAAATGCGATGCCTTTATCAAGGATTTTGCGAAGCACGGGACGATTCTTGTCGTATCGCATGCCCTCGAATCGCTGCAGGCGCTCTGCGACCGTGTTCTCTGGATCGAGGACGGCGCGGTGCGCGGCATCGGTCCCGCCAAAGAGATCATCGCGCTTTATCGCGAGGCGGTCGAAGACAAGCCGGCGTCGGCGTTCGCCGAAATTTTATAAGCCGTTCCGGTTTCAACGCAGTGGGGGCGCGGCCATGTTCTTGGCCGGCATGTCCTTGGCCAGCGCAAAATTCGCGTTTTGCCGTTCGATCAGGAAGATGGCCGCGGCAAGTTCGGCGACGATCGCGAGACCGACGACAAAGATGAGACGCGGATCCTGGCGCACCAGCGTTTCGGCGGAAACGAGAATCGCGACATGGATCAAAGGGATCGCGAGCAAGGTCACGGTTGTCGCCGCCGCCGCGCGGCCGCTCGCCGAAGCGAGGTTCAAGACAAGCCCGATGGCGAGAAGCGCATGGGTCAGGGCGAGGAAAGGTATGCCGCACCGTTTGGCCGCCTCGCTCATCCATTCGGCGAAGCGGTGCGGGTCTACGGTAGGTAACGGCCGCTCGCGGAAGAATTCAAGGAGCGGCATTTCAAAGACACCGCGCCAACTGCGCTGCGGCAGACCGCCCGTGCCTTGCATGTTGATCGGCATCGCATATTCATCGAAATGCGCTGTTCTAATGGTCGAGCCATCTGCCGGAAGCGTCTCGATCGAACCATTGCTCAAGATCAAGACGACACCATTGGCGTTGCGGCGAAATTCCGCTTCGGCGGCCGTGATAATTTGCTCCTCGCTCTTTTCGGCGGAGAATTGATGGATGAACATGCCCGAGACGACATCGGCGGAACGCCAGCGGCGGAAATAGATGGTCCGCGTGCCATTGTCGAAGGTGTAGAATTGTGCCGGCTCCAGCATCCGGTGGTTAAGCGAATTGCGAATCACATAAATCACGTCGTGCATCTCGCCGACATGGGCTGGTGCGAAAATCGAGGAGAGCCAATAACCGGCGCCGACCGCGACAAGGGCGACGAAAGCAGAAGGAAGCGTGATCGCCCAGGCCGAAAGGCGCAGGGAATAAAGAACCGCGATCATGCCGTCGGCGGACATGCGCGAAAATTCGAGAGCAACCGCGACGCCAACCGCCATCGGCAGGGCAATGTAGAGGACCGTTGGCAGAGTGCCAAGAAGTGCTGGCATGAGCAGCCCGCCACGGATGGCGGCCGGTGGCAATTGGTGAAAAAGCGCTGTCATCACGACCGGAAAGCAAAGACCCGCCGCGATGACAAGCGCGGCAATCGCGATCCGTTTCGAAAGATAGAAGAAAAGGAGGCGGGGCATTGCATAGTTCCTATCGTGGACTAGAGCACGATCATAAAAAAATCATGCATCAAAGCCAAAGAGATAGATACCATGAGCGGTGAAACTTCAAGCGCTCATGGCCGAGCACTCAGGGCAATCGGGTGAAGAAGT